>JAEWEK010000397.1 GCA_023389425.1 Pseudomonadota bacterium
GTGCTGCGGCTCGGACCCCAGCCGGTGCTGGTGACGCTGCGCGCGCCGGCGCCGGGCGCACAGGCATATCGCCTCGGCGGCACGCGTGAACTGGATGGCAGCGCCACCACCTTCCATGCCGACCCGGCGCGCCTGCGCCACCTGTTGCCTTCCCTCGAAGCGGATTTCTCCGCGTGGCCGTCGTTTGGCGGCATGGCCGTGCACGGACTGCGCTGATTTGCGCTGCCGCAAGGATAACGGCCACGTCACTCGCTAGATTGGATTGGCGGGATTCCCGGCGGGGGCCTCATGCTGAAGCGATACCTCGTTACCTTGGGCGCGGCCACGACGAATGGGGGCGAAGTCATCTCGGCCAGCGACTTCAGGCGCGTCAATGGCCTTCCCGTCGCGCTCGAAGACGACCAGGTGCGCTGCCCGCAATGCCACAGCGCCGGCGTCATCAAGCCGGACGGCCCGCGCGTCAACGAAAGGGTGCGCGGCAAGCAGGTCGCGCTGCACGACGACCTGTGCATCTGCAGGTGCACGCCGCCGCCGCGCCTGATCGCCAACCAGCACCTGCTGTGCCAGATCCTCGCCGGTTGAGCGCGCCTCAGTCCTGCGCCAGCGGCAGCTCCACCACGAAGGTCGTGCCGTCGCCTTCGGCGGTCGTGAACCTGATCGTGCCGCCGTGCTGCTCGACGATGTTCTTGACGATCGACAGACCGAGGCCGGTGCCGCTCTTCTGCCGCGAATCGGCGCCATCGGCCTGCGCGAAGGGCTGGAACACGCGGTCCATGAAATCGGCCGGCATGCCGCAGCCATGGTCTTCGACCGCGATGCGCGCGCGGTCGCCGTAGGCGCTCAAGCCCAGCACCACCTGTTCGCCGCGCGGCGAGAACTTGATCGCGTTCGACAGCAGGTTGGTCAGCACCTGCGTGATGCGGTCGCCGTCGACGTTGGCGGCCAGCGCCACGGCATCCGGCGCGAAGTCCCCGCGCACCGCGACGCCTTGCTGCTGCGCGAAGCCCTGCATCGCGGCCAGCGCGTGCTCCACCAGCGGCTGCAGCGGCTGCACGCGCGAATGGAATTCCATCTTGCCCGACTCGATCTTCTGGATGTCGAGCACGTCGTTCACCAGCCGTACCAGCCGTTCGCAACTCTGGCGCGAGATGTCGACCAGCCCGCGCACGTCTTCCGGCAGCTCGCCCGCCATGCCGTCGGCCAGCATCGACAGCGAGGCGCGGATCGATGTCAGCGGCGTGCGCAGCTCGTGCGACACGGTCGACACGAACTCGCTCTTCATGCGCTCGATCTTCTTGCGCTCGGAGATATCGCGGATGAACACGCTGAAGAAGGCCGATGCGCCGCGTCCGGCCAGTCCGGCGGTCACCTCGACCGGGAACTCGACGCCGCGCCGGTTCACCACCAGCCGCTCGAAGTGGCGCTCCAAGAAGTCGCTGCGGCCGGTGAGCTTGAACATGTCGATGGCCTTGTCGACGCTGGGCGCGAAACGCGACGGCACCAGGACCTCGGCCACCGGGAGCCCGATCGCCTCCTCGCGGCTCCAGCCGAACATTTCGCTGGCGCGCGAATTCCAGTCGCAGATGTTCGCTTGCAGGTCGACGCCGACGAAGGCATCCTGGGCGGTCGCGATGATGGTGGCGATGCGCTGCTCGCTGGCGCGCACCGTCACCAGCGCCTGCTCCAGTTCGCGGGTTCGCTGCTCGACCCGCTGTTCCAGCGTGGCGTTGAGCTGTTCGAGTTCGCCGCGCCGCTTGACCAGGTCGGCCACCAGTCCGTTGAGCGTGGCGGCCAGCGCCAGCACTTCCTCGTAACTCGCGCCGCCGACCGCGATCGGGACCGTCTCGCCGTGGCGGATGCGGCGCGCGGACGCGGTCAGCTCACCCAGCGGCCGCGTGATGCGGCGCGCGATCGCGATACCGCCGATCGAGAACATCGCGGCCAGGATCACGCCCACGGCGAGCCCGTATTCGCGCAGGCGGCGCACCGGGGCGTAGGCGGTGTCCAGGTCCTGCCGCACCAGCACGGTCCAGCCCAGGCCCGGGAATTCGCCATAACCCCGGCCGCGCGCGTAGCCGACCAGGTAGTCGCGGCCATCCTGCCACTGCTCGACCTTGTAGCCGCCCTCCTTGCCGGCATGGGCCGCCTGCAGCGAGGGCAGCGAAATCTGCTTGCCGATCAGGTCTTCCGGCCCCAGCAGCACATAGCCGCCGTCGTCGACGATCAGGGCGTCCGCCTTGCGGCGCGCCGTGACGCCGGCCATGACCGACTTTTGCACGTCGCGTGCCCACTGCCACGACAGGTGCACGCCCATCACGCCCAGCGGCTTCCCGCCCGGGTCGAGGTAGGGAAAGGCGATGTCGACAAAGCGCCAGGGTTCGGCCTGCTTGGGCAGGATCTTGGCCAGCAGCACGGCGTCGTGCACGTTGCCGGCATAGACGCCGTTCTGGGCGTTGTGGAACCATGGGCGCTTGGAAACGTCCAGGCCCTCCAGCAGCCCCTTGGCCGCCACCTGGACCTTGCCATCCATGCCCGCCATGCCGATCCAGCCGTAATAGCCGTAGCTGGCCTGCACCTGGTCGAGCACCGCGCGGCGCTCGGCCAGCGGCATGTCGGGCCGCAGGTCGCGGCGCTGGGCCAGCAGCCGCACTTCGCGGTAGCGCTCGAACATGCCGCGTTCCAGCCGGTTCGACGATTGCTTGGCCAGTTCCGCCAGCGCCTGGCCGATCTGATCGCGCACCTGTTCGGTGGCCTTGTGCTCCAGCGCCGTCACCAGCAGCAGGGTCAGCACGATCGACAGGCCGGTGAAGGCCAGCGCCAGCCAGGCCGGCAGTGCGCGCGGCAACAGGCGCCGCAGTTTGGTTTGCTTGATCGACATAAAGAATTTCGTGGCGGAAAGGCGTGCGCAAGCCTAGCACAGCCCGGGCATTCCGTCGCTGCCGACACGGCCATGGCCGATTTCCGGTAAACTTGCCATTTACGGAAACAACGCAATCGAGCCAGGACACCCCATGCAAGACCATGCCACCGCGCCATCGCTAGACTACGTCACGTCGTGCACGCTGCCGACGCCGTGGGCGCAATTCACGCTGCACGCATTCGTCGAGCATGCCCTCCCGGGCCAGGGCCCGGGCAAGGAACACCTGGCGATGGTACTGGGCGATATCGGCGACGGTGCGCCGGTGCTGGCGCGCGTGCATTCGGAATGCCTGACGGGCGACGTGCTGTTTTCGCAACGCTGCGACTGCGGCGCCCAGCTCGAAGGGGCGCTGAAGAAGATCGCCGCCGAGGGCCGCGGCGTGCTGCTCTACCTGCGCCAGGAAGGCCGCGGCATCGGGCTGGTCAACAAGATCCGTGCCTACCGCCTGCAGGAAGCCGGCGCCGACACGGTGGAAGCCAACCTGCAGCTGGGCTTCCACGCTGACGCCCGCAACTACGAGCTGTGCAAGCCGATGCTGGAGCAGTTCGGCGTGCGCTCGCTGCGCCTGATGACCAACAACCCGCGCAAGATCGATGCCCTGACCAAGCTCGGCATCGAAGTCAGCGAGCGCGTGCCGCTGCTGGTCAACCGCAACGCCTTCAACAACAGCTACCTCAATACCAAGGCCGCCAAGCTGGGCCACATGATGACGCCGGTGAGCGAGCCGGTGGAAGACGGCCAGCTTTGATCCTGGCGGCCTGTCAGCGCGCGCGCTGCGGATGAATGGTCTCCCCGCGCGCCAGCATCTCCATGAACTTGCCCAGGCGGGCGGCCCGCGTTGCGGGCTTTTTCGCACCTTGCAGCCGGAACAGGATCGCGTAGCGGTTCTGCGAACTCAGCTTGCCGAACATGGCCGCCGCGGACGGATCGGCATCCAGCGCGGCCTGCAAATCCGGCGGCACCTGCGCCGTGGCCACCGAGTCGTAAGCGGCGTCCCAGCGGCCATCGCGCTGCGCCCTTTCCACTTCCGCCAATCCGGCCGGCTGCATCTTGCCCTGTTCGATGTAGCGCAGCGCGAGCTCGCGGTTGACCTTGGACCAGATGCTGTTCGGCGAGCGCGGCGTCCAGCGCTGCAGGAAATGCTGTGGGTCGTGCGCCTTCTTGCGGCTGTCGATCCAGCCGAAGCACAGCGCCACTTCCAGCGCCTCCGCATAGCTCACCGTGGGATCGGGATTGCCCTTCCTGGCATGCATCAGCCACGCGCCCCTGGCGCTGGCATGGTGCTGCGCCAGCCACTGCGCCCAGTGCGCCTGGTGCGCAAAACGCAGGGGCTGTTCGTCGTCGTTCAGGTCCGGCATGCGGTCTTCCTCCATGAACCCGCAATCTAGCCGGACCCGGCCTGCTTGGCAAGACGGCGTCAGGCCTCGCTCGGCGCCGCGCTCGCCTGCTGGGGCGGGCCGGGGCGCGTAAGCGAATCGGCGAAGCGGCGCACCGATTC
>JAEWEK010000196.1 GCA_023389425.1 Pseudomonadota bacterium
AGAGTAATACAAGACGAGAATAGTCAGATTGGTTGGGCTCATCGTTGGTATTATAGGGCGCTTTACAGAATGACATGGCCGCCCGGCGGCAGATTTTTGGCGACGGATGCTCTCAAAAACAGTCTCATCGATATCGCGCTCCACCAGCGAAATGATCAACGTCAGCGTGGACATGGTGCGCGGGCTCACCTGGCGCGAAACGCGCGACCTGGTGCGCTTCGCCATTCGCCGCCTCAAGGAAGAAAAGCTGCAGCAGGTGGCCGGCAGCCTGACCTTCACCACCACGCTCGCGCTGGTGCCGCTCCTGACCATCGTGCTGGCGATCTTCACCACCTTCCCGATCTTCGGGCAGTTCCGGCTCGCGCTGGATACCTGGTTCGTGCAGACCGTGATGCCGAAGGCGATCGCCAATACGATCAGCTCCAACCTGACCCAGTTCGCCAGCAAGGCAACGCGGCTGTCGGCGGTGGGCGCGGTGGCGCTGCTGGTCACGTCGACTGCGATGATCGCGACCATCGAGCGCGCCTTCAACCAGATCTGGCGCGTGCGCCGCCCGCGCCCGCTGGTGCAGCGGGTGATCATTTATTGGGCGCTGGTGACGCTCGGACCGCTGCTGGTCGGGTCCTCGCTGACGGTGACCTCGCAGCTGTTCATCGCGACGGCCGGCATGATGAAGACCATCCCCTTCCTGGCGGCGGTGGTGTTCACGATCGTGTCGGTCGCGATCACGACAGCCGGCTACACGCTGTTGTACATGGTGGTGCCGAACCGTCCGGTCGACTGGCGCGACGCGGCCTGGGGCGGGCTGGTGGCGGCGATCGCGTTCGAGGTGGCCAAGCGCGTGTTCGGCCTGTTCATCCACCAGTTTCCGACCTACGCGATCATCTACGGGGCGCTGGCGGCGCTGCCGCTGTTCCTGCTGTGGATGTACCTGTCATGGCTGATCACCCTGGTGGGCGCGCTGCTGACGGCGGCGCTGCCCGTGGTGAAATACGAGCGCTGGCGTTACGAGCCGGTGCCGGGCGGGCAGTTCGTCGATGCGATGGCGATCCTGAAGGTGCTGTACCGGCACGCGCAGGTCAGCGGCACGGCGCTGGTGCCCAGTCCCGCGATCCGGGCTTATACGCGCATCGGCTACGACGAGATGACGACGCTGCTGGACAAGATGGTGGCGGCGGGCTGGGTCGGGCGCGTGCACACGGACGTGTCGGCGCGCTCGCGCTGGGGCAAGGGCGTGCGCGAGCACGCGGACAACTGGGTGATGCTGCTCGATCCGAGCATGCTGCGGGTGTCCGATGTGTACCGGCTCTTCGTGTTCGGCGCAGCGGGCGTCGAGGCGCTGGCGGGTGCGGGGGCGCAGGAGCCTATGCCGGAATCGCCGGTCGCGCTGGACACGGCGGAACTGGCCCGGCAGGTGGAGGATGCGGTGGAGAAGGGCCTGGACCAGACGCTGGCAGAACACTTCGGTGATCGGCGCAGGCCCGAGTGACTGCAGCTACCAGCTCAGCTTCCCCGTCAACATCTGCCAATACATCTTCCAGTCCCCCAGGAACGCATACAGCGGATGGTAGAACGTGGCCGGCCGGTTTTTCTCGTACACGAAATGGCCGATCCATGCGCCGCCGTAGCCGGTGACCACGGCCACCAGGATCCACCACGGGTTCATGCTGTCGATGTACTGGGCGATGCCCGCGATGGCCGACGAACTGCCGACAAAGTGCGCGCGCCGACAGCGCCGGTCGGCGTGCTGCGTGAGGTAGTAGGGGTAGAACTCGGCAAACGTGCTGTACCGCGTCTTCATGCAGCCTCCCTGTTTATTCGATCCCCTTCGCGAAACCGTACAGCGCATCGAGCACGGCGTCAGGCTGCTCGGACATCATCGAATGCCCGGCATCCACGCTGACGATTCTGCCATGCCTGATCGCGCCCGTCAGCAGTTTGGCCGATCGTGCGGGCGTCATCATGTCCTTCGATCCCAGCACGAACAAGGTCGGGCACACCACCGCTTCGGCGGCGGCCTGGCCGTTGGCGTAGGCATTGCAGGCGGCGAAATCGGTGTGGAACAGGTGATCCGGATTCTGCTGCGACATCCGTTGCATCAGCCGGCGCGAGCCGCCCAGCACCCAGAATCCCGGTGCCGGCGACGAAGGCTTGTGCGCGATGCTCGAATGCGACCAGATATTGACCATGTCGATCGCGGCCTGTTCGGCCGTGCGCGAGGTTTCCAGCAGCGCGTCCGACACCTTCATCGGGAAGGTGGTGCCGAGCAGCGCAAGTGCGCGCACCCGTGCCGGCGCACGGCGGCTGGCTTCGAGCGCAATCAGGGAACCCATGCTGTGGCCAACCAGCACGGCCTGCCGCACGCCGGCCGCATCGAGCAGCGCCAGTAACCAGTCGGCCATCGCTTCAATCGATTCCAGCGCGCGGCCGGCACTGCGGCCGTGCCCAGGCAGGTCGAGCGCCAGCACGCCGAAGCCGTGATGGGCGAAGTAGCGGCTTTGCAGGCCCCACACGGAGTGGTCGTTCTGGGCGCCGTGGATGAAGACGACGGTGGGCAGGGCCGCATCGAAGGCTTTGCCGCCGGTATAGGCGTAGGCTTCCTTGAACATCATCTCAGCTTCCTTTCTGGGACGCCTTGAGCGCCCGCGCCAGGTCTTCGATCAGGTCGTCCGCGTCTTCCAGTCCGATCGACAGGCGCATCGTGCCTTCGCCGATGCCGCTGGCGGCCAGCTGCTCGGCCGGCACGCGCAGGTGGGTGGTGGAAGCGGGATGGATCACCAGCGATTTGGCGTCGCCGACGTTGGCCAGGTGCGAGAACACCTTCAGGCTGTCGACGAAGCGGCGGCCGGCAGCGCGGTCGCCCTTGAGGTTGAAAGTGAAGACCGAGCCGGCGCCGTTGGGCAGCAGGGTCGCGGCGAGCGCATGGTCCGGGTGCGATTCCAGCTCGGGATAGGACACCGACTCCACCGCCGGCTGGGCGGCGAGCCAGGCCACCAGCTTGCGGGTGTTGGCGACGTGGCGCTCCATGCGCAGGCCGAGGGTTTCGATCCCCTGCAGGATGGCGAAGGCGTTGTGCGGGCTCATGACGGCGCCGAAGTCGCGCAAGCCTTCGCGGCGCGCGCGCAGGGCGAAGGCGCCGACGGTGGATTCCTCGGCGAAGACCATGCCGTGGAAGCCTTCATACGGTTCGCACAGTTCGGAAAAGCGTCCGCTGCGTTCATGGGCGCGCTGCCAGTCGAAGGTGCCGCCGTCGACCAGCAGGCCGCCCATCGCGGTGCCGTGACCGCACAGGAACTTGGTGGCGGAGTGGAAGACGAGGTCCGCACCGTGTTCGAACGGCTGCAGCAGATACGGCGTGGTGAAGGTCGAATCGACCATCAGCGGCAGGTCGTGCTCGTGCGCCAGCCCGGCGATGCGCGGCACGTCCAGCACGTCCAGGCCCGGATTGCCGAGGGTTTCGCCGAACAGCACCTTGGTGTTGGGCCGGATCGCGGCGCGCCAGGCGTCGATGTCGCGCGGGTCGACGAAGGTGGTTTCGATGCCGAAGCGCTTGAGCGTGTAGGCCAGCAGGTTGTGCGAGCCGCCGTACAGCGCGCGCGAGGCGACGATGTGCGAGCCGGCGCCGGCGATGGTCGACAGGCCGATGTGCATCGCCGCCTGGCCGCTGGCGGTGGCGATGCCGGCCACGCCGCCTTCCAGCGCGGCGATGCGTTCTTCCAGCACCGCGTTGGTCGGGTTCGAGATGCGCGAGTAGACGTGGCCGGAACGCTCCATATTGAAAAGCGCGGCGGCGGTATCGGAATCGGGCAGGGCGAAGGAGGTGGTGAAATAGATCGGCGTGGCGCGCGCGCCGGTGGCTGGATCGGGCGCGCTGCCGGCGTGCAGCGAGAGGGTGTCGAAGCCGGGGTAACGTGGACCGCTCATGGTGGGCTCTTCGTTTAAGTGCGGAAATGGGCGGCATCGTAGCATTTATTTATCGCCGCACCACAGTGGCCGCACACTGATTCGGCGCAAAGCTGGATTTTTTATGGTGCATACGCTAAATTCAAACTTAAGAGTTATGCAAATTTTTCAACCACAGCAAGGCCATCGACGAGGGCGTCCATCATGAAAGTCTCCGAAATCCTCCAGGTGAAGGGCAACATCCTGTACACGGTGAATCCCGATACGCCCCTTCAAGTGGCCGTTTCCACGATGGCCGACCGCGATATCGGCTCGCTGGTGGTGATGGAATACGGCGATCTGGTCGGCATGCTGACCTTCCGCGAAGTGATCAATGTGTTGCACGCGAACGGCGGGTCGGTGGGCGACAGCACGGTGCGCCGCTATATGGACGATTCGCCGGTGACGGTCACGCCGACCACCGAGGTCAACGA
Source organism: Pseudomonadota bacterium (assembly GCA_023389425.1). Lineage (GTDB taxonomy): Bacteria > Pseudomonadota > Gammaproteobacteria > Burkholderiales > Burkholderiaceae_D > Telluria. The sequence continues at coordinate 4,377 of JAEWEK010000196.1, forward strand.
GGTACGGCGGATCATGCTGGAAAAGCACGCGCGCTACCTGCCGGTGATGGACGCGCGTACGCTGCTGGGGGTGATTTCGTTCTATGACGTCGCGAAGGCGGTGCTGGAGGCGCAGAGCTTCGAGAACCGTATGCTCAAGGCGTATATCCGCGATTGGCCGGCGGAGCAGGCGGCGGACGACTGAAGTAGCCAGCCTGAAAACCGTTATCCCGGCCTTGGACCGGGACGTTGTTTTGCTTAGACGTTTGCCTGGCTGGCGCCGACCCTGGATGCATTGCGCTGGCGCAGCCAATAACCCACGCCAAGCACCGCCAGCCACGCCGGAATCAGGTACACCGACAGCCGCAGCTCCGGCGTCAGGAACATGATGACCAGCATCGCGCCGAGAAAGCCCAGACACAGGTAGTTGCTCAGCGGCGCGGCCGGGCTTGGGAAACCGGTGGACTGGCCCGCGGCGCGCTTGGCGGCGCGGAAGCGCAGGTGAATCCAGCTGATCATGCCCCAGTTGATGACCAGCGCCGATACCACCAGCCCCATCAGCATGCCGAACGCCTCGCGCGGCATGAAATAGTTCAGGCAGACGCACAGGCCCGTGGCGACCGCGGACACCGCCAGCGCACGCACCGGCACGCCGCGACCGCTCAGGCGCAGCAGCGCGCGCGGCGCGTTGCCCTGCTCGGCCAGGCCGTACAGCATGCGGCTATTGGCGTAGACACCGCTGTTGTAGACCGAGACGGCGGCCGTCAGCACCACCAGGTTGAGCACGTTGGCGACCGCGTTGGCGTTGAGCGCGTGGAAGATCAGCACGAACGGGCTGCCGCCGGCCGCGACCTTCTGCCACGGGTACAGCGACAACAGCACGCCAAGCGCGCCGATATAGAAGATCAGGATACGGTAGATGGCCTGGTTGGTGGCTTTCGGGATGCTGTGCGCCGGGTTGTCGGCTTCGGCCGCGGTAATGCCGATCAGTTCCAGTCCGCCGAAGGAAAACATCAGCATCGGAATCGCCATTACCAGCCCCATGATCCCGGTGGGCATGAAACCGCCGTCGCGCCACAGGTTGGCCACGCCCGCTTCCGGACCGGCGCCGCCGGAGGCCAGCAGCCACAGGCCGAACAGGATCATGCCGACCACGGCCACCACTTTCACCAGGGCGAACCAGAATTCCATTTCGCCGAAGGCCTTGACGTTGAACAGGCTGATCGCGTTGATCGCCAGGAAGAAAGCCAGTGCCGACGCCCAGGTCGGCACGCCCGGCCACCAATACTGGACATAGATGCCCACCGCGGACAGCTCGGTCATGCTGACCAGCACGTACAGCACCCAATAGTTCCAGCCCGACAGGAAACCGGCGAGGTGGCCGCAATATTTGTTGGCGAAGAAGCTGAAGGAACCGGCGACCGGCTCGTCGACGACCATTTCGCCGAGCTGGCGCATGATGAGGAAGGCGATCAGGCCGCCCACCGCATAGCCCAGCAGCACTGCCGGGCCGGTCATCTGGATGGTCTGCGCCA
>JAEWEK010000019.1 GCA_023389425.1 Pseudomonadota bacterium
TCTTGAGGCGGTCGGCGAAGCGCGGCCGCACGCCGGTGGCGCTGAAGCGGCCCTGCACCCGGCCGTCGGCGTCGACCCCGGTCTGCTCGTAGTGGAAGATCTCCTGCATGGTGATGATCTCCCCTTCCATGCCGGTCAGCTCCTGCATGCTGACCAGCTTGCGGCAGCCGTCGGTCAGGCGCGACACCTGCAGCACCACCGTCACCGCGGAGCAGATCTGCTGGCGGATCGCGCGCGGCGTCAGCGACACGCCGGCCATGCTGACCATGTTCTCCAGCCGCGACAGCGCGTCGCGCGGCGTATTCGAGTGGATGGTGGCGAGCGAGCCTTCGTGGCCGGTGTTCATGGCCTGCAGCATGTCGAGCGCCTCGGCGCCGCGCACCTCGCCCAGGATGATGCGGTCGGGCCGCATGCGCAGCGCGTTCCTCACCAGCTGGCGCTGCGTGACCTCGCCCTTGCCTTCGATATTGGGCGGGCGCGTCTCCAGGCGCACCACGTGCGGCTGGCGCAGCTGCAGCTCGGCCGCGTCCTCGATCGTGACGATGCGCTCGTTCCCGGGGATGAAGCCGGACATCAGGTTGAGCAGCGTGGTCTTGCCGCTGCCGGTGCCGCCCGAGATCAGGATGTTGATCTTGGCCACGCCCAGCGCTTCCAGCACCTTGATCATCGGCGGCGCCACGCTCTTATATTCGAGCAGGTTCTGCACCGTCAGCGGCGTCGCGCCGAAGCGCCGGATCGACAGCAGCGGGCCGTCCACCGCCAGCGGCGGGATGATCGCGTTCACGCGCGAGCCATCCGGCAGGCGCGCATCGACCATCGGGCTGCTCTCGTCCACGCGGCGTCCCACGCGCGAGACGATCTTCTCGATGATCTTCATCAGGTGCGCGTTGTCGTGGAAGGCGACGTCGGTCAGCTCGAGGCGGCCCTTGCGCTCGACGTAGACCTTGCTGCTGGTGTTGACCAGGATGTCGGACACGGTCGGGTCGTTCAGCAGCGGCTCGAGCGGCCCGAAACCGAGCATCTCGTGCTGGATGTCGAGCACCAGGTTGTGGCGCTCGTGCTGGTTGAGGACGATGCGCTCTTCCTCGATGATGCGCTGGATGAGCAGCGCCAGCTCGTGCTTGAACTGCTCGGCGGTCAGGCGCTTCAGTCGCTCCAGGTCGATCCGGTCGAGGATCATCTGGTGCATCGTCTTCTTCAGTTCCTGGTAGGCCTGGTGCGCCGCTTCGGGCATGGCGCCGAGCGGGCGGTCGTCCTCGGTGCCGGTCAGGCGTTCGCGTAGGGACATGGCGGCTCCGTATTCAGTATTCGGCTTCGCTGCGGCCGAACAGGCGGTCGAACAGGCCCTTGTTCTCGGGGACGCGGCGCGCGGTCACCAGCTCGACCAGCTCGGCCAGGCTGCGCGCGGCGGTGCTGCCGCGCATCAGCTGCAGCACCGGCACGCCCTGGTTCACCGAGTCGGTCACGGCGACGTAGTCGTTGGGGACGGTATGCACGACTTCGGCGCCGAGCGCGGAGTTCAGGTCCTGCAGGCGCAGCTTGCCGCCCTTCTCGTAGCGGTTGACGATCAGGCGGATGCTGTCGACCGGGTAGCCGAGCGAGCGGAAGATGTCGAGCAGGCGGCGCGCATCGCGGATATCGGGCAGGGCCAGCTGCAGCACCGGGTAGATCAGGTCGGTGTTGTCGAGCGCGCGCAGCGACACCGCGTCGATCTGGCGGCCGACGTCGAGCAGAATGTAGTCGTAGTGCTGGCGCGCCACGCGCAGGATGGTGTCGATGTGCTCCGGCTTGGCCTCCTTCGACTGGGCCGGGTCGTCGGCGGCGGCCAGCACGCCGAAGCCGGGCGCCACGTGCACCAGGCAGGAATGCAGGAAGGGGCCGTCGATGCGCGCGATCTGGCTGCACACGTCGGACAGCGTCATGGCCGGCTTCTGGTCCGACACGTACAGCGTGGCGTCGCCGAACTGGCCGTGCAGGTCGATCAGCAGCACCTTCTTGTCGGCCAGGGTGGCCAGCGCGTAGCCGAAATTGGTCGAGATGAAGGTGGCGCCGCTGCCGCCCTTGCAGGCGATGAAGGCCAGCACCTTGCCGTCGTGGTTGGCGCCGACGCCGGCGGTGGCGGCGACCCGGTCCATCGCCTCGTGGAAGGCGCGGTGCACCAGCGGCAGCGGCAGCACCTCGCGCACGCCGACGCGCATGGCGCGGATCAGCAGTTCCGGCTGCTGGGCGCGGGTCAGCAGCATGATGTGGGCGCCGGCGTAGTGGCGGGCCAGGCGTTCGAGCAGGTCGGCGTCGGCGTCGTCGGCCTCGCTGGCGTCGACGATCAGCAGTTCCGGCTGGTCGGCCACCGGCCGCTCGAGCGCGTCGCGCAGGCTGGCGCGGCCGGCCGCCATGTTCAGCGGCGGCACGCGCGCCGCGCCCTGCGATGCGATTTCCGCGTAGAGCTGGCTGTCGCGGCTGATCAATAAGGCTTTCATCGGCATTCCTCGGTCGGCGGCGCGCGGCCGGCTACTGGCCGCTGCCCAGGATCAGCGCCGGCTTGGCCTCGGCTTCCGGCTGGACGAAGGATTTCTGGTAGCGCTCCTGCGCCGAGCGGGCGGCATGGCCGTCGATGCCGAGCGCCGGGTTGGCGTTGTTGGAGGCGGCCGGGTTGGCCACCTGCGCGGCCAGGTTGGCGCGCACCGCGGCGCCGAACTGGTCGTCGATGCGGGGGCTGGTGCTGCAGCCGGCCAGCGCCAGCAGCGCGCACGCGGTTGCGGTCAGTCGGGTTGCCATCGCTGCCTCCTTTACTTGAGTTCGAAGCCGCCGGCGCTCTGCGCCGCCGGGGCGGTGACGGCGGGCGTGGACTCGGCCGCATTGGTGACGGCCGGTGCCGGGCCCTCCAGCTGGCCGCCGAGCAGCACGGCGCCGACCGACGGCGCGCCGACGCGGTCGGTGGGCAGGCTGTAGCTGGTCGAAGGCTGCGGCTTGACCAGGCGGGCGGTGATGACGAACACCAGCTCGCTGCGGTCCTGCTGGTATTCGGAGCTGCGGAACAGGGCGCCCAGGATCGGCACCTCGCCCAGCACCGGCAAGCCTTTCAGGTTGGTGGTGAGGTTGTTCTTGATGAGGCCACCGATGGCGAAGCTCTGGCCGTCGTAGAGCTGGACCGTGGTACTGGCCTTGCGCGTGGTGACCACCGGCAGGACCGCGGTGGCGCCGCTGCCGCCGGCGGTGAAGCCGACGCCGTCGCGCGACAGCTCGGACACCTCGGGCGCCACGCGCAGGTTGATGCGCCCGCCCGCCAGCACGGTGGGCGTGAAGCGCAAGCCCACCCCGAACTCCTTCTCTTCCAGCGACACGCGGTTGTTGTCCTGGGCGACCGGGATATAGAACTTGCCGCCGGCGAGGAAGCTGGCCTCCTGGCCGCTGATCGCCATCACGCTCGGCTCGGCCAGGATGCGCACCACGCCGTCGGTCTTCTGGGCGGCGGCGGTGAACTGCTGCTTGCCGTTGGAATGGCTGGCGCTGATGCTGCCGGACGGGTTCCCGCTCAGGAAATTCGACAGCACGCTGGCGGCCCAGCCGCTGCCGCCGAAGCGCAGTGTGGCGCCGGCCTCGAGGCTTTCGAGCAGGGTCTTGGAGACTTCGGCGATCTTCACTTCCAGCTGCACCTGCTGCGGCGCGCTGACCGACAGCAGGTTCACCACCCGCAGCGCGGGATTGCCGGCGCCCTGCGGCTGGTTTTGCTGGCCGGGCGCGGCGTCGTCCTTGCGCCCGGCCGGCAAGGGGCGCAGCGGGCGCCGCACGTAGGCCGTCGCCAGCTCCACCGCGCGCGCCACGGCGGTGGCGTCGCCGACGCTGCCGGACAGGACCAGCG
>JAEWEK010000052.1 GCA_023389425.1 Pseudomonadota bacterium
GCATCGGACGGCGCCGGCATCACGCGCAGGACGGGCATCTTGCCTTCCGGCAGCGCATTGACGGGGGACTGGGTATTTTCTGGCTTGGTCATCTTGAATTTCTCTGAAAAGCTACAATCGTCCCGAATTGAACCATAAATCAACGACCCCTGCCATGCGCCGCCATTCTTCAAGCTCGTCCTTACCCCCGCCGCCCGGCGGCACCAACCGCAACGACTGGGCCACGCTGCGCACCCTGTTCCCCTACCTGTGGGTGTACAAGTGGCGCGTGCTGGCCGCGCTCAGCTGCCTGGTCGGCGCCAAGCTGGCCAACCTCGGCGTGCCGCTGGTGCTCAAGAAGCTGATCGACCAGCTGACGATCACGCCCACCCATCCGCAGGCGCTGCTGGTGCTGCCGGTGGCGGCGCTGGTGGCCTACGGCGCGCTGCGTTTCGCCACCACGCTGTTCACCGAACTGCGCGAGTTCTTGTTCGCGCGGGTCACGCAGCGGGCGGTGCGCACCATCGCGCTGCAGGTGTTCCGCCACCTGCATTCGCTGTCGCTGCGCTTCCACCTGAACCGCCAGACCGGCGGCATGTCGCGCGATATCGAGCGCGGCACGCGCGGCGTCAATTCGCTGGTGTCGTATTCGCTGTTCTCGATCCTGCCGACGCTGGTCGAAATCGCGCTGGTGCTGGGCTACCTGGCGCTGCACTACGACCCGGCCTTCGCCACCATCACCGGCGGCGCGCTGGTGATCTACATCGCCTTCACCATCATCGTCACCGAATGGCGCACCCACTTCCGGCGCACGATGAACGAGCTCGATTCCAAGGCCAACACGCGCGCCATCGACTCGCTGCTCAACTACGAGACCGTCAAGTACTTCGGCAACGAGAACTACGAGGCCGAGCGCTACGACCACGGCCTGCAGAAGTACGAGAGCGCGGCGGTGCGTTCGCAGACCTCGCTGTCGCTGCTCAACAGCGGCCAGTCGCTCATCATCGCGATCGCCGTCACACTGATCCTGTGGCGCTCGACGCAGGGCGTCATCGACCACAAGATGACGCTCGGCGACCTGGTGCTGGTGAACTCCTTCATGCTGCAGCTGTACATTCCGCTCAACTTCCTCGGCGTGATCTACCGCGAGATCAAGCAGAGCCTGGCCGACATGGAACGCCTGTTCTCGCTGCTCGACCAGCACCGCGAAGTGGCCGATTCGTCCGATGCGCAGCCGCTGGTCACGCACGGCGGCCGCGTCACGTTCTCGCACGTCGACTTCAATTACGAAACCAAGCGCCAGATCCTGTTCGATGTCGACTTCACCATCCCGGCCGGCACCACGACGGCGGTGGTGGGCCATAGCGGTTCGGGCAAGTCGACGCTGTCGCGGCTGCTGTTTCGCTTCTACGACGTGAACGCGGGCGCGATCAGCATCGACGGCCACGACATCCGCGACATCACGCAGGAATCGCTGCGTGCCCACATCGGCATCGTGCCGCAGGATACGGTGCTGTTCAACGACACCATCGAATACAACATCGCCTACGGCCGCCCGGGCGCGAGCCGCGAGGACATCGTGGCGGCGGCGCGCGCGGCATCGATCCACGACTTCATCGAAAGCCTGCCGGATGGATATGCGACAATGGTGGGCGAACGCGGCCTGAAGCTGTCCGGCGGCGAGAAGCAGCGGGTGGCGATCGCGCGCACGCTGCTGAAGGACCCCGCGATCCTGATCTTCGACGAAGCCACCTCGGCGCTCGACTCGAAGGCCGAGCAGGCGATCCAGGCGCAGCTGAAGGAAATCGCGAAGAACCGCACCACGCTGGTGATTGCGCACCGCCTGTCGACCATCGCGGACGCGCAGCAGATCCTGGTGCTGGACCACGGTCGCATCGTCGAACGCGGCACGCACCAGTCGCTGCTGGCCGCGAATGGCCTGTACCAGCAGATGTGGGAGCGCCAGCAGGCGCGCCAGGACGAAGAGCTGGCCTCGCCGCCGCTCGAGGTCGAGCAAGAATAAACACACAATCCGACCATGGAAAATCAGATCGTAGAAGTCAATGAAATGCCGCGCCAGGGCGACCGGACGCTGGTCACGGCGCTGGAAGCGGGCAAGGTGCTGTACTTCCCGTCGCTGCCGTTCACGCCGACGGCGCAGGAGCTGCGGCAGCTGTTCAAGCCCGAGATCCGCGACCCCAAGAGCCGCAACATCAGCCTCGACGCCAATGGCCGGCTGAAGGGCGCGGCGGGGGACGAGGCGACGCAGCAGATGCTGTCGGCGATGATGCTGCGTTTTCGCGCGCAGGCCGAGCACTTGCTGGCCACGATGGCGCCGCGCTACATGGAGCACGTGCGGCGCGGGCCGGTGAGCTTCCGCCCGTCGCTTGTCGAGACGCGCGAGCAGTCGTGGCGCGCGGATGACCGCAGGCTGCACGTGGATGCGTTTCCATCGCGGCCGAACCGCGGCGAACGGCTGCTGCGCGTGTTCGCCAATGTGAATCCGGAAGGGGTGCCGCGCGTGTGGCGCGTGGGCGAGCCGTTCGAGACGGTGGCGCGCCATTTCCTGCCGCGGGTGAAGCCGTATTCAGGCTGGCAGGCGAAGGCGCTCAAGGCGCTGAAGGTGACCAAGTCGCTGCGCAGCGAGTACGACCACCTCATGCTGCAGCTGCATGATGCGATGAAGTCGGACCTGGAATACCAGAAGAATGCGCCGCAGGTGACCATGCCGTTCCCGGCCGGGTCGACCTGGGTCGTGTTCTCGGATCAGGCATCGCATGCGGCGATGTCGGGGCAGTACATGATGGAGCTGACGGCGCAGCTGCCGCCGGACGAACAGTATGATCCACAGGCGAGCCCGCTGGCGATCCTGACGCGCCTGCAGGGCCACGCGCTGGTCTGAACCCACCTCGTCGTCCCCGCGCAGGCGGGGACCCATGCTGAGTGTGATGAGAGCTGGCGTTACCTCTGTTCACACGTTCCACGGGTCCGCGCCTGCGCGGGGACGACGTGGCAAATCGATCAGTAGGTGTAGAACATCCGCTGGATCTCTTTGGTGTCATGCGTTTTGGTCAGCGCCAGCATCAGCAGGATGCGCGCCTTCTGCGGGCTGAGCGTGTCGGACACCACGAAATCCAGCTCGTCGTCATTGGCCTCGCCATTGCGCGCCACGATGCCCTGGCCGACGCGGCTCGAACGGACGATGATCACGCCCTTCTTGCGCGCCGCGACCAGCGCCGGCTTGGTGCGCGCCGGCAGGCTGCCGTCGCCGGTGCCGGCGTGGACGATGCCCACGTCGCCCTGCGCCACGAACGCATCCACCGCCGCCGTGCCAACGTTCGCATACGAATAAGCGATATCCACCGCCGGCAGAACATTCAGCCCGCTGACGTCGAACTCGGTCTCCGCGGTGTGCTTGCGCAGCGAGGCGCGGTAGAAGCGCGGCTTACCGTCCAGCATATAGCCGAGGAAGCCCAGCTCCGTGGCCTTGAAGGTGTCGGCGCTGACGGTATTGGTCTTGGTGACTTCGCGCGCCGCGTTGATCTGGTCGTTCAGCGCGACCAGCACGCCCTTGCCTACGGCTTCCTTGCTGCCGGCCAGCGCGACCGCGTTGTACAGGTTGATCGGGCCATCGGCGGAGATCGCGGTCGACGGACGCATCGAACCCACCACCACCACCGGCTTGTTGCTCTTCACGACCAGGTCGAGGAAGTAGGCGGTTTCTTCCAGCGTGTCGGTGCCGTGGGTGATGACGACGCCGTCCACGTCCGCTTGCGCCAGCAGCGTGTTGACACGCTTGGCCAGCGTCAGCCAGTGCTCGTTGGTCATGCTCTCGCTGGCGATCTGGAACACCTGCTCGCCGGTGACGTTGGCGACTTTCGCCAGTTCCGGAACGGCCTTGATCAGCGAGTCGACGCCGACCTTGGCGGCGGTGTAGCCGACCGTGGTGGTGCTGGTAGCGCCGGTGCCGGCGATCGTGCCGCCGGTGGCGAGGATCACGACGTGCGGCAGCCTGGCGTTCTGCGCCTGCGCATTCAGCGTGACGAGCAACAGGCAAGCGAACAGCGCCCACAGCGAGCGCAGGGATTTTTGATACAACATGGTTTTTCTCCTTCTGTGACAATCAAACGAAAGTACAAACCTACTTTCGTTTGGAACTACGTTAGCTAAAAATGCCCGGCACAGCCGGATCATTTTTAGACGACAAAGGCATGACGGTTACGGCTTCTTGTAGACGACGCCTTCCTTCATTACGAACCGCACCTGCTGCAGCAGCCCGATGTCGCGCAGGGGATCGCCGGAAACGGCCACGATGTCGGCCGCGTAACCCGGCTCCACGGAACCGAGGTGGCCTTTCTGGTTGAGCAGGTCGGCCGCGTTGACGGTGGCCATGCGGATCGCTTCGATCGCCGGGATGCCGGCTTCGACGAGGTAGGTGAATTCCTTGGCGTTCTCACCGTGCGGGTAGACCCCGGCGTCGGTCCCGAAAGCCATCTTCACGCCGGCCTTGTAGGCGCGGCCGGCGGTGGCCTGGATCAGCGGGCCGATCGCGGCGGCCTTCGGCTGCACCAGCGGTGAGTAGTAGCCCGGCTGCCTGGCCTTGTCGGCGACGTAGCGCCCGGCCTCGATGGTCGGGACGTACCAGGCGCCGGTTTTCTTGAACAGGGCGATCGCTTCGTCATCCAGGTAGGTGCCGTGCTCGATCGAGGTGACGCCGGCGCGCAGGGCGCGCTTGATGCCTTCGGCGCCGTGCGCGTGCGCCGCGACGCGGAAACCATAGTCGTGGGCGGTCGCGACGATGGCGCGCAGCTCTTCCTCGGTGAACTGGGCATTCTCGCCGCTGACTTCTTCCGACAGCACGCCGCCGGTGGCGGTGATCTTGATGAGGTCCGCGCCTTCCTTGTAGCGGGCGCGCACGGCCTGGCGTGCTTCGTCGGGGCCGGAGATCACGCCGTCGACGGGGCCGGGGCGGCCGAGCGCGCGCGACAGGCGGTCCGAATAATCATTGGTGGGGTCGGCATGGCCGCCCAGCGTGGAGATGATGGTCCCGGCGGTGAACATGCGCGGGCCCGGCAGGTCGCCGGCGGCGATGGCGCGCTTGAGCGAGACGTTCAGGGCGTCGCCGGCGCCGACGTCGCGTACGGTGGTGAAGCCGGCCAGCAGCGTGCGCTGCGCGAACTTGATCGAGCGGTAGGCTTCGTCGGCCGGGTTGGCGCTGAGCTCAGCGTGCAGCGCTTCCACGCGCGGCCGGGTCTCGTGGCTCAGGTGGACGTGGGCATCGATAAAGCCGGGCATGCAGGAGTAGGCGGACAGGTCGACGTGGCCGGCGCCGGGCGCCATCGGACCGACGGATGCAACCTTGCCGTCCTCGATCACGATGGATACGCGCTCGCGCCACTGGCCGCTTTTCACGTCGAGCAGGCGGCCGCAGTCGACCGTCTGGGTGGCGGCTTGCGCGGCGCCGCAGGTGAGCAGCGCAGCTGCGATGGTCAGCTTCTTCATTCCGGTCCCCTATCGTGGTTGTAAAAAAGGCCTCCCATCGCTGGAAGGCCTTGGTGTCCTTGTCCGCCGTCCTTAAGCCAGCGGCGCGGTCGCGACATCCTTGTTGGGAGCGCCCTCGGTCAGTTCGCCCTCCCACTTCGCGACCACGGCGGTGGCGATGCCGTTGCCGATCACGTTGGTGGCCGAACGCGCCATGTCGAGGAAGTGGTCGATGCTCAGCAGGAGCAGCAGGCCTGCTTCCGGAATGTGGAACTGGCCCAGCGTCGCGGCGATCACCACCAGCGAGGCGCGCGGCACACCGGCCATGCCCTTCGAGGTCAGCATCAGCACCAGCATCATCACGATCTGGGTCTCGAACGGGACGTGGATGCCGTAGGCCTGCGCGATGAACAAGGTCGCGAAGGTGCAGTACATCATCGAGCCGTCCAGGTTGAACGAGTAGCCGATCGGGAGCACGAAGGCGGCCAGGCGGTTCTTCACGCCGAAACGCTCGAGGCCTTCCAGGGTCTTCGGATATGCCGCTTCCGACGAGGCGCAGGAGAAGGCGATCAGGGCCGGCTCTTTCAGGATGCCGAGCAGCTTGAGGATGCGCGGGCCGACGAAGATGATGCCGGCCACGGTCAGGATCACCCATAGCAGCACGATGCCGAGGTAGAACTCGCCCATGAACACGCCGTAGGTGGCAATGACGCCGACGCCGCTCTTGGCGATGGTGCTGGCGACGGCCGCGAACACGGCGATAGGCGCGAAGTTCATCACATAGCCGGTCACTTTCAGCATCACGTGGGCGACGCCGTCGATGGCATCGATCATGGCGTTGGCCTTGGCGCCGACCGCGGCCGCCGCGGTGCCGAAGAAGATCGAGAAGATCACGATTTGCAGGATCTCGTTCTTGGCCATGCCGTCGACGATCGAGCTCGGGACCAGGTGGGTGACGAAATCGGCCAGCGTGAGTCCCTTGGCCGTGATGTCCGAAGTTGCGGAGGCCGCCGGCACCGCATGCGACAGCGCCAGCGCGTCGCCAGGGCGGAAGATGTTCACCAATACCAGGCCGAGGGCCAGCGACATGATCGAAGCGATGATGAACCAGCCCAGCGCCTTGGCGCCGATGCGGCCCACTTCCTTGGCGTCGCCCATCTTGGCGATGCCGACCACCAGCGTCGCGAACACCAGCGGCGAGATGATCATCTTGATCAGGCGGAGGAACAGCGTCGTCAGCAGTCCCATCTTGTCGGCGAAGGCACTGGCGGCCGCCGGAACGGTGTTGGTGTTGACCAGGTAGCCAACGACGATGCCCAGCACCAGGCCCGCGAGGATGTAGGTAGTCAGGCGGTTACGGTTATTCATAGACTGCTCTCTCCAGTGGCCGGCGTGGTGTCTCCACTGCCGAGATTTCGCCTGTGCCGCGCGGGTTTCGGGCACAATGGCGACTCTTTTTTATGAGCGAACTGCCAGGGTTCGTATTGGCGTTATTGGCAAGTTCCGCAGTATCCTTGGCACTGATGGTGCTGTCAAGCATGCTTGCCGCCACGCCACACAGTGCATTCCGGGGCTTCCGAAAGACGATGGAACATGATCGAAATTGACGGTGTCAGCAAGTGGTACGGCCATTTCCAGGTGCTCAGCGAGTGCAGCACCCGGGTGGCGCGCGGCGACGTGGTGGTGGTGTGCGGGCCCTCCGGCTCGGGCAAGTCCACCCTGATCAAGACGGTCAACGGGCTCGAGCCCTTCCAGCAGGGCGCGGTGCGGGTCGATGGCGTCGAGGTCGGCGATCCGAACACCGATTTGCCGAAGCTGCGTTCGAAAATCGGCATGGTGTTCCAGAATTTCGAACTGTTTCCGCATCTGTCGGTGCGCGAGAACCTGACCTTGGCCCAGGTGAAGGTGCTGGGCCGCAGCCGGGAGGAGGCCACCGCCAACGGCCTGAAATACCTCGACCGGGTCGGCCTGCTGGCGCACCAGGACAAATTCCCGATCCAGCTGTCCGGCGGCCAGCAGCAGCGCGTGGCGATCGCGCGGGCGCTGGCGATGGATCCGATTGCGATGCTGTTCGACGAGCCGACCTCCGCGCTTGACCCCGAGATGATCAACGAGGTGCTGGACGTGATGGTCGGGCTGGCGCAGGAAGGCATGACCATGATGGTGGTGACCCACGAGATGGGCTTCGCGCGCAAGGTCGCGGACCGGATCGTGTTCATGGATCATGGGCGAATCGTCGAGGATACGTCGAAGGATGAATTCTTCAGCGCGCCCAACTCTGAGCGGGCGCGCGACTTTTTGGCTCGGATCATCCACTCGTAGGGCGGGCACTTGTGCCCACCCTACCTGTTCAGGCGGTCTCGTCGCCGGTGAAGTAATCGTGCTCGGTGGTCAGCACCCACGAGTGGCGCAGCTCGACCACCTCGTCGCGGAAGGAGAAAGCGCGGCGCACGATGTGCAGCACCGGCGTGCCGGGGGCGATGCCCAGCAGTTCGGCCACGTCGGCGCCGGCGCCTTCGGCATCGAGCCGTTCCTCGGTGCGCAGCACGGCCACGCCATAGCTGTCCTGGTACAGCTGATAGAGGGTGGTGCGGCGCTCGATCAGCTGCTGCTCGGTAAGGCCGGGGAAGAAGCGGTCCGGCAGCAGGATGTGGTCGACGATGACCGCGCGCCCCGACAGGCTGAGCCGGTTGACGATGCGATGCAGCTTGCTGCCCTTGCCGACGCCGAGCCGGCGCGCGGTGTCGAGGTCGGCCTTGTCTTTGTCCAGGCTGATGAATTCGACCTTCGGGTATTCCTTCTGCCCGGTTTTCGGGCAGATGTGGAAGAAGCCGAACATGTAGCGGTCCTGGCTGTGCGAGGCGACGAAGGTGCCGCGGCCCTGGTGGCGGATCAGGATGTTCTCCGCGGTGAGCTCGTCGACCGCCTTGCGCAGGGTGCCGACCGAGACGCCGTAGCGCTCGCACAGGCGCTTTTCGGCCGGTATCATGTCGCCGGCTTTCCATTCGCCGTCGCGCAGCGATTCCATCAGCTTGTGCTTGACCTCGCGGTAGAGCGGGAGGCCAAGGGCTACGTCGGAACGGAAGACTTGTTGCATGGGCGGTCTGCGGGAATGTTGTGTATTGAGCGCATGATAGCAAATACAGCGCCATTCGGGTGGAAATTCATGCAGATCACCTAGTTGAATTCGAAACCGTCGTTCTAGGTCTCCTTGCAAAACGCCAGCAAGCTGTCCAGGCCTTCCGTCCTGTGCTTGTGCTTGTGCAGCAGGATATGAAACTCCCGCGTCAGCTTGAGGAAGGGCGTCTCCAGCATCACGAGGTTGCCGCGTTCGATGGCGCCGATCAGCGCGATCTTGGGCAGGCACGAGATCCCGATCCCGCTCTCCACCGCCCGCTTGATCGCCTCCGTGCCGCCCAGCTCCATGGCCAGCCTGATATCGCCGAGCTGGCTCGTGAGCAACTGCTCCACCACCTCGCGCGTACCGGAACCCCGCTCACGCAGGATCCAGTCCGCCGCCCGCAAGGCCTCCACGGTGGCCGCGCCGGGCTGCGCGAGCGGGCTGTCCGGCCGCACGCAGATCGCCAGTTCGTCGGCGCGCCAGAATAGCGCGTCGATGTCCGGATCCATGCACGGCCCCTCGACGAAGCCGACGTCCACCTCGAAATGCAGCACGCGCTGCATCACCTGCCGCGTGTTGCCGACCTCCAGTTCGAAGCGGCTGCCCGGACGCTGCTCCCGGAATCGCGCGATCAGCTGCGGCAGCAGGTAGTTGCCAATGGTCGAACTCGCCGCCAGGCGCAAGTCGACCGGCCGCCCGGCCTTGCCGAACACGCCCTCCAGGTCGTGCGCGCGACCGATCATTTCCACCGCCTGCGGATACAGGGTGCGCCCGTTCTCATTGAGGGCGAGGCGCTTGCCGATGCGGTCGAACAGGCGCGTGCCGAGCTGGCTCTCGAACTCGGCCAGCGCCATGCTGGCGGCCGACTGGGTCATCCCGAGGGCGCTGGCGGCCTGCGTCACATTGCCCTTCTGGGCGGTGGCGACGAAGACTTCGATCTGGCGAAGGGTGGTGCGCAGCATCGTATATCAAAAAAATTGATTAGTTATATCAATATAACTCGTTTTTCTAATAAGCGCGCGGGGCGTACTGTGGCAACAAAGAACCACTTTGGAGTCGCAGCAATGAATAATTCGCCCAACCGAAGCAGCCAATTCGTCGCCGGACTCGCCCTCGCCGGCGCGATCGCCGCCGCCGGCATCTGGGGCGCGGGGCTGGCGCCGGTCAAGCAGCTGGGTATCAGCGCGCTGACGATGGCCATTGTCGTCGGGATCTTGCTCGGCAATACGGTGTTCCCCCGCATCGCGCCGTTCTCGGCCGAGGGCGTGGAGTTCGCCAAGGCCAAGTTGCTGCGCTTGGGCATCATCTTGTTCGGCTTCCACATCACTTTCCAGGACATCGCCCAGATCGGCTGGGCCGGCGTGCTGATCGACGTGCTGGTGATCGCCGCCACCTTCACGCTGGCGGTGCAGCTCGGCACCCGCGTGTTCGGCCTCGACCGCCAGACCGCGATGCTGATCGGCGCCGGCAGCTCGATCTGCGGCGCGGCCGCGGTGCTGGCTACCGAGCCGGTGGTGCGCGGCCAGGCGCACAAGGTGTCGGTGGCGGTGGCCACCGTGGTCATCTTCGGCACATTGGGCATGTTCATCTACCCGGTGCTGTATCCGCACCTGGGGCTGTCCGAAACCGGCTACGGCCTGTATGCGGGTTCGACCATCCACGAGGTGGCCCAGGTGGTCGTGGCCGGCCGTTCGGTGAGCGAGCACGCCGCCGCCTTCGCCGTGATCGAGAAGATGCTGCGCGTGATGATGCTGGCGCCCTTCCTCGTGATCCTGTCGAGCCGCATGGGCGACGAGGCCGAGGCGGGCGTCAAGCGGAAGAGCAAGATCACGATCCCCTGGTTCGCGGTGCTGTTCATCGTTGCCGCCGGCGTCAATTCGCTGCACCTGCTGCCGGCTGCACTGGTCGACTGCATCCTGGCGGTCGACACCGTGCTGCTGGCCATGGCGATGGCCGCGCTGGGCCTGCGCACCCACGCCGGCGCCATCAAGCATGCCGGCGCCAAGCCGATCCTGCTGGCGAGCATCCTGTTCGCCTTCCTGATGGTCGGCGGCTACGCCATCAACCGTTTCGTCACCGCTTTCGTGTAATTGAAAGTCAAATAACTGATCTAGATGATATGTTTGACATGCGCCCCAGCGCCCGATAGCATGATCCGAACGATCCAACGGAGGTAGCAAAACAGCACACAGGTTCAGGCGCCCGACAACGCAATCAAGCATCAGCATCAGTGTTCACGTGCCCGCCCCAGAGCGGATCTCAAGATGGCCCAAGCCGCGCGGAACCCATTCCATTCTGGAGCGGTAGGAGGAGTAAATGAGGAGCTCGCTTTTTCGCAGTTTGTATTTCCAAGTGGTGGTAGCGCTCATCGCGGGTATCGCGACGGGTTACTTTTATCCGAAGATCGCCACCGACATGAAGCCGCTGGGGGATGCCTTCATCAACGGCATCAAGATGGTCATCACCCCGGTCGTGTTCTGCACCATCGTCTCCGGCATCGCCGGGATGGAAAGCCTGAAGAAGGTCGGCCGCGTGGGCGGCAAGGCCGTGCTGTATTTCGAAATCGTCACCACGCTGGCGCTGGTGATCGGCATGGTCGTCGCCAATGTGGTGCAGCCGGGCCACGGCATCAATGCCGACCTGGCCTCGCTCGACAAGGGCGCCGTGGCCGCGATTGCCGACAAGGCCCATCCGGAAACCGTGCTCGGCTACGTGACCTCGATCATCCCGACCTCGGTCGTCGACGCCTTCGCCAAGGGCAACCTGCTGCAGGTGCTGCTGTTCTCGGTGCTGTTCGGCGTGTCGCTGTCGATCATGGGCGAGCGCAGCCGCAAGGCGCGCGAGATCGTCGATGAGTTCGGCAAGGCGCTGCTGGGCGTGGTCGGGCTGGTGATGAAGCTGGCGCCGATCGGTGCCTTCGGCGCGATGGCTTTCACGGTCGGCAAGTTCGGCATCGGCACGCTGCAGCAGCTGGCCACATTGATCGGCGCCTACTACCTGACCACCGCGCTGTTCGTGGTGCTCGTGCTGGGCTCGATCGCGAAGATCGGCGGGGTGTCGCTGTGGAAGCTGCTCAAGTACATCAAGGAAGAGATGTTCATCGTGCTGGGCACGGCGACCACCGAGTCGGTGCTGCCGCAGCTGATGCAGAAGCTGGAACACCTGGGCATCAAGCGTTCGGTGGTGGGCATGGTGGTGCCGACCGGCTACTCGTTCAACCTGGACGGCGCGGCGATCTACCTGACCATGACCTCGCTGTTCATCGCGCAGGCGCTCAATATCGACCTGTCGCTGTGGCAGCAGATCGGCTTGCTGGCAATACTGCTGCTGACCTCGAAGGGCGGCGCGGGCGTGGCCGGTGCGGCGCTGGTGGCGCTGGCGGCGACGCTGGGGTCGACGCACATCCTGCCGGTGGCCGGCATCGCGCTGGTGATCGGCATCGACCGGCTGATGAACGAGATTCGTGCGCTGACCAATTTGGTGGGCAATGCGGTCGCCACCATCGTCGTGGCGCGCTGGGAAGGCGAGATCGACCTGGCGCGGGCGCGCGCGGTGCTCGATGGCGAAGTGGTGCCGGTGCTGGAAGTGGATGCCGAGCCGCAGCTGGACCAGGACCTGCAGCCGGCGCCGGTGCCGGTGCGGAGCGCGAAGCCGGCGATCGCATAAACCCCGTCATTCCCGCCTGCGCGGGAACGACGTTCTCTCTTGGTTCCTGCGGTACAGGCACTCAATGCCGCACCGGCGGCCGTGGCGCCGTGGGCTCCATCGACAGCAGCACATCCAGCTCCGTGTGATTGACCGGCTTGGTCAGGTGGAAATCGAAGCCCGCGTCGCGCGTCAGCTTGCGGTCGCTCTCCTGGCCCCAGCCGGTGACCGCGATGATGCGCGGCGACCGCTGTCCAACTCTTCGCCGCAGCTCGCGCGCCACATCCAGCCCCGACATCTCGGGCAAGCCGATATCGAGCAGGATCACTTCCGGCTCGAACTCGAACGCCACCTTCAATGCTTCCTTGCCATCGTGTGCCTCGCGCACCTCGTGCCCGGCCTCGTGCAGCAGCGCCACCATGCTGGCCGCCGCGTCGAGGTTGTCGTCGACCACCAGCACGCGGCGCGGATGCATGCGCGCCTCATGCGTCACCAGCGGCGCTTCCGGCAGTTCCTGCGCACGCGCCTCGCACAGCGGCAAGTCGACCGTGAACGTGCTGCCCTGGCTCAGCCCCTTGCTCGCCGCGCTCACGCTGCCGTCGTGCAGCTCGACGAATCCCTTGACCAGCGCCAGGCCGATGCCCAGCCCGCCGTGGCTGCGCTCCAGCGCCGGGGTGACCTGCGCGAACAGGCCGAAGATATCCTTGATGTGCTCCGGCGCGATGCCCACGCCGCTGTCGGAAATGGTCACCTGCGCCCGGCCCCGCGAGCGCCCGGCGCGCACCTCGATGACGCCGCCGTGCGGCGTGAACTTGATCGCATTGTTCAGCAGGTTGACGAAGCACTGCACGATGCGGGTTGCGTCGGCGTCGGCATACAGCGGCTCGTCGCCGAGGTGGACCGAAACCTCGTGCCCGGCGTGCTTCAGCGCGGCCTCCACCGCGTGCAGCGCGTCGGTCAGGCAGTCGACCAGCGATACCCGCTTCTTCGACAGCCTGACCTTGCCCTGCGTGATGCGCGATACTTCCAGCAGGTCGTCCACCAGCCGCGCAAGGTGGCGCGACTGGCGGTCGATGATGGTGAGCGCGCGTTCGATATTGGGTGCCAGGCCGGTCACGCGGGCCAGCAGTTCGCTGGCGTTGCGGATCGGCGCCAGCGGGTTGCGCAGCTCGTGCGCCAGGGTCGCGAGGAATTCGTCCTTGCGCTGGTCCGCTTTCTTGAGCGCCTGCTCGGCCTCGCTCTGCGCCGTGATGTCGGTGTTGCTGCCGAACCAGTGAATGATGTTGCCGTCGCCATTGCGCAGCGAGACGGCGCGGCTGAGGAACTGGCGGTATTTTCCATCGGCGCCCTTGATCGGAAGCACCAGCTCGAAGGGCGCGCCGGTCGCGATCGAAAAGCGCCACCGCTCCAGCGCAAGCGGCCGCAGCGCCGGATCGTAGGCGCCTTGCCAGGCCCAGCCTTCCGATTGCTCGGGAGCGAGGCCGGTGTACTCGTACCAGCGCCGGTTGAGCCAGGCGACCCAGCCGTCCGGCCGCGCCATCCAGGCGATCTGCGGGATCTCGTTGGCGAGCGTGTGGAAGCGTTCTTCCAGTTCGGCGGTGGCGTCTTCACCCAGCTTCTTGTCGGTGATGTCGGCGATGACGCCGAACACCTGGCGCGGCCGGCCTTGCTCGTCGTATTGGGCCACGCCGCGGGCCGACGCCCACAGCAATTCGCCGCGCGCATTGCGCATCCGAAAGTCCACGCTGCATTCGATGCCGTTGCGAAAGCATTCGTCGATCTTTCCGCGCAGCGCCTCGCGGTCTTCCGGGAAAACATAGTTGAGCAATGCATCCGGCTCCGGCGCCAGCGTGCCGGCCGACATGCCGACCATGTGTTCCAGTTCCGGGCTCCACCACGCATGCCGGGCCCGCAAGTCCCAGCTGAACACGCCCATGCGTCCCGCCTGCAGGGCCAGCCGCAGCACCTCGCGCGATTCGCGCAGGCCCGCCGCGCTGCGGGCGCCCGCCTGGGCCGTGGCAAGGTCGCGGTACATCCGGTTGTGTTCGTTCAGCAGCATGATGAGCACGAAGCTCGACGCCAGCAGGCTGTAGAAGCGGCCCGCGTAGAAGCCGACATCCCAGCGACCGGCGTTGAAGATGCTCACCAGCCCGATCTCGAAGAACCACGCGGACAGCACCACCGCCAGCCACAGGTCGAGTGCCGACGTCGAGCGGCGGGTGCAAAGGATGGCCAGCGCCACCCCGGTGACGACCCATTGGCCGTAGCGGCCGATATTGAAGGCGGACGAGTATTTGTTGTCCTTCAGCATTTGCGGCAGCAGGCCGTCAGCGTACAGCGCGAGCAGGCCCAGCAGGGCCGCGCAGGCCAACGTCGCCAGGATCGCCTTCGCCATGGGCGGTCCGCGCTTGATGACGCGGCGGTGCGAGTCCTTCAGGTAAGCGTAGCCGATGATGGCGACGGGAAAGCCGAGGTGCCAGAAGACGTGCAGGTAGCCTGTCGTCTGCAAGCCCGCGCCAAGCAGGCCGCCACTGGCGAACACGCCGGGAAAGGTCAGCAGGTGAATGGTCGCCATCGCGGCCGAATACAGATAGCCGCAGCCCAGCACGAGGATTTCGTAGCGGCGCGTCAGGCGGAAATAGCCGAACAGCAGCGTCATCGTGATGAGGTCGTTCATCACGAGGATGGGCTGGTAGAGCGGGATGAACCACAGCGCCGGACCAAGCGGCTGGCGCGCGAAGGGGACGAGCGCCAGGAACATGCCGAGCGACGCTGCGACCACGATCAGCGCCAGCCTCAACGATGCCGGGCTCGCTTCATAATCGGACAGTGTGCGTTCGGCATTGCTTTCCGCGAACGCCGGAGTTTTTCCGGCATCGCCAGGCGCTCGGAACTCGTAGTTCATGGGGCATCATAAAGTCGATGCCGAAAAGACGGAGCACCGTACGGGACAGGAAAGCTTACTTGCCTTTCAGCCCGATCAGTAGGCTTACAGATTGCGCGCGACGAGGCTGACGCCGCCCGCGATCAGGATCACCCAGATCGCCTGCACCACGCGCTGCGCCGGCAGGCGGCTGTGCAGGCGGTTGCCGAGGTAGAGGCCGAGCAGGGAACAGGGCAGCAGCATCGCCGCCAGCGTGAACAGCGAGCGCTGCTGCAGCAGCCCCACGGACGAGAAGAACGCCAGCCGCGAAATGCTGGTCGTGAAAATCAGCGCGCTGATGGTGGCGCGCAGCACGGCCTTGTCGTCGAGGCGGCGGGTGAGGTAAATCGTGTAGATCGGTCCGCCTGTGCCGAACAGCGCGGTGAACATCCCGCCCGCCATGCCGAGCGGCGCGGACCAGCCGGCCGCCAGCGGCCGCGGCTCGCGCTTGAGCAGCAGGCTCCATGCCGAGTAGGCGAGGATGAAGGTGCCGAGGATCAGCAGCAGCCAGCGCTCAGGCACCTTGACCAGGGCGAACACGCCGATCGCCATCCCGACCAGCATGTAGGGGATCAGCCGCAACAGCTCCTTGCGGTCGATGACGCGGCGGTTGCGCATCCCCATCAGCAGCCCGGAGCACAGGTCGAACATCAGCATCAGCGGCACCGCCATCTTCAGCGGGATCACCTGCACCAGCAGCGGCATCGCCGTGATCGACGAGCCGAAGCCGGTCAGGCCGAAAACGGTGTAGGCCATCAGGACGATGAGGGCGAGGAGGGCGATTGTGTCGGTGCCGATGGTCATGGGTGATAACTCTCTTAAGGCCACCGTCGTCCCCGCGAAGGCGGGGACCCATGCTGAGTGCGCGGGGCCTGCGGCGTGACCGCGCACCAATGCAAATGTTCCATGGGTTCCCGCCTGCGCGGGAACGACGGTAGCTACTTCGGGCGCTACTTACGCCTGCGCCAGCTCCAACGGGTGATAACTCTCTTAAGGCCACCGTCGTCCCCGCGGAAGGCGGGGACCCATGCCGAGTGCGCGGGGCCTGCGGCGTGACCGCGCACCAATCCAAATGTTCCATGGGTTCCCGCCTGCGCGGGAACGACGGTTGCTGCTTCGGGCGCTACTTACGCCTGCGCCAGCTCCAACGGGTGATAACTCTCATAAGGCCACCGTCGTCCCCGCCAAGGCGGGGCCCCATGCTGAGTGCGCGGGGCCTGCGGCGTGACCGCGCACCAATGCAAATGTTCCATGGGTTCCCGCCTGCGCGGGAACGACGGTTGCTGCTTCGGGCGCTACTTACGCCTGCGCCAGCTCCTCGAGCTGCTTGAAGAGCGCATCCGGCACCGCGATGCCTTCCGTCGCAGCCTCGCGCGCCAGTGCCTCGCGCCGCTGGCCCGGCAGCCGCACGTCGGGATCCGCCAGCATCGCCGCCACCAGCGTCTCGACCCGCTCGTTGAACACGTCCGTCCCCGCCAGCGCCGACGGATCGATCACCATGAAGGCTTGCCCGATGCGCGGCCGGTTGCCCTGCTCGACGAAGAAGGAATCGGCCTCGAAACCAAACGCCGCGCCGGTGAGCGCACAGCACAGCAGCTCGACGATCAGCGCGAGCATCGCGCCCTTCACGCCGCCGGCCGGCACCATCATGCCTTCCAGCCCGGCCTTGGGATCGGTGGTCGGATTGCCGTCCTTGTCCAGCGCCCAGCCCAGCGGAATCGACTCGCCCTTTTTTGCCGCGACCATCAGCTTGCCGCGTGCGACCTCCGACAGCGACAGGTCGATCACCAGCGGCGGCGCATCGCGGCGCGGGAACACGGCGGCGATCGGGTTGGTGCCGAACAGCGCGCGCTTGCCGCCCCACGCCGGCATGCCGCCCGGCGAATTGCCGAACGCGAGGCCGACCATGCCGGCGCGCGCCACCGCTTCCAGGTGATACGCCGCCGCGCCGAAGTGGTGGCTGCGCGTGACGCAGGCAAACGCCGCGCCGCACTCGCGCGCCGAGCGGATGGCTTCGCGCACGGCGACCGCGCAGGCCGGGAAGGCGAGTCCCTCCTCGGCGTCGACCAGCAGTGCCGCCGCTTTGGTCTGCTGGACCTGCGGGACCGCGTCGCCGTTGACGCGCCCGTTGCGCAGGTGCCCCGCGTACTGCGCAACGCGCGACAGGCCGTGCGAGGCCAGGCCCTGTGCCTCCGCCGCGACCAGTGCGGCAGCGGTGGCGGCGGCCATTTCGGCGCTGGCGCCCGCGCGCCGCAGCGCGTCGGTGGCAAGCGTGGTCAGGTCGGTAATGCTATGTGTTGGCATGGCTGCTCCGTGGAGTTGGGGCCGAGCAGCCGCCCGGCGACCAGCTCGGCGATCATTGCGCTCACGCGCTCGTTCGATTCCCGGGTGACGCCGGCGATGTGCGGCGTCAGTATCAGGTTGGGGACGTCGGCCAGCGGCGATCCCGCCGGCAGCGGCTCTTGCTCGAACACGTCGAGCGCGGCGCCGCCCAGCCGGCCTTCGGACAGCGCGGCCGCCAGCGCGGCTTCGTCGACGATGCCGCCGCGTGCCGTATTGATGAGCACCGCTCCTGCTTTCATCGTGCCGATGCGCGCCGCATCCAGCAGCCTGCGGGTCGACTCGGTCAGCGGCACGTGCAGCGTCACCGCGTCGGCCTCGCGCAGCAGTTCCTCGAAACCGCAGCAGACGGCACCGTGCTCGCGCCATACCGGCGAGCCTGCATCGAGCATCGGATCATGGCCGATCACGCGCATGCCCAGCGCACGCGCCAGCTGCGCCGCCAGCCGCCCGATGCCGCCGAAACCGACAATGCCCAGCGTCTTGCCCGCGCACTCGCGTCCATCCGATAACAATGCGCGCGGCCACTTGCCGGCGCCGACCGCGCTGCTCGACAGGTAGGCGCCGCGCAGCAGCACCATCGCCGTCGAGATGACGTACTCGGCCACCGCCAAGGCATTGGCGCCGGTGGCCGGGATCACGGCGATGCGGCGCGCTTCGCAGGCCGGCACGTCGATGTTGTCCAGGCCGACGCCGAGCCGGCCGACCACCTTCAGCTTGCGTCCCGCCGCGAGCAGCTCGCCGCGCACCTGGGTGCGGTTCCGGACGATCAGCGCATCGGCATCGGCCAGCTCGCGCATCAGGTCCTGCGGCCTGTCCACCAGCGCCGGGTCATATACGACATCGAACCGGCGTTGCAGGTCATTCACGGACGGTTCGTCCATGAACTCGCAAATCACGATTTTCATGAGCTTCTCCGGATCAGGCCTGCATGCCCCACTTGCGCACGGTATGGGTTTCGATCACGCGGAACACGAGGTTCTCGACGATCAGGCCGATCAGGATCACGGTGAGCAGGCCCGCGAACACGCTCGGGATTTCGAGCTGGTTCTTGTTCTCGTAGATGAACCAGCCAAGGCCGCCGGAACCGGAGCTCACGCCGAATACCAGCTCGGACGCGATCAGGGTTCGCCATGCAAACGCCCAGCCGATCTTGAGGCCGGTGAGGATGCTGGGGAAGGCCGCCGGGATCAGGATCTTGCTAACGTAGCTGAAGCCGCCCAGGCCGTAATTGCGGCCCACCATGCGCAGCGTGTTGGACACCGCCAGGAAGCCGGAGTGCGTGTTGAGCGCGACCGCCCACACCACCGAGTGCACCAGCACGAAGATCAGGCTGCCGTTGCCCAGGCCAAACCAGATCAGCGCGATCGGCAGCAGCGCGATCGCCGGCAGCGGGTTGAACATCGAGGTCAGCGTCTCGAGGAAGTCGGTGCCGATGCGCGATGAGATGCCGAAGGCGGTGAGCACCGCCGCCAGCGCGATGCCGACCGCGTAACCCATCAGCAGCACCTTGAGCGAGGCCCAGATCTTGATGAACAGGTCACCCTGGACCAGGTGGGTCACCAGCGCTTGCACGGTGGCGCTGAAGGTCGGGAACAGCAGCTCGTTGTTCAGCCAGCGCGCGCCCACTTCCCACGCCACCATCAGCACGACGAGGATGAAGGCCTTGCGCAGGGCGCCGATGTTGTACAGCTTTTCGAACGTCGACAGGGGCTTTTGCACCACGCCGAACTGGGAGGAATCGAGCGGTTCGCGGTGGATCGACGGCCGCGACCACAGGACGGCATCCTTAGACATGCTGCACCTCCTTCTCTTCGATATCGTCGGCGAAGAGCATCCTGTGGATTTCGTGCTCCAGCTCCTTGGCTACTTTCGGGTCCTCGCAATCGCGCGGCGCGCTGGCCAGTTCGGCCTTGACCTGGCCCGGGTGCGGCGACAGCAGCAGGATGCGGCTGCCGCACTTGATCGCCTCGGGAATCGAGTGGGTCACGAACAGCACCGTGAAGTGGGTGTCGTCCCACAGGTGCAGCAGCTCGTCCTGCATCTTGCGGCGGGTGAGCGCGTCCAGCGCGGCGTAGGGCTCGTCCATCAGCAGCACGTCCGGCTCCATCGCCATGCCGCGCGCGATCGCCACCCGCTGCTTCATGCCGCCCGAGAGCATGTGCGGATGGTGGTTGGCGAACTTGGCCAGGTTGACCTTCTCGATGTACTGCATCGCCTTTTCCTCCGCCGATTTGGCCGAGTGCTTGCCCGAAGCGCACAGCGGGAACATCACGTTTTCCTTCACCGTCTTCCAGGGCAGCAGCTGGTCGAATTCCTGGAACACCATCATCCGGTCCGGGCCCGGCCTGGTGACCAGCTTGTCCTTCAGGCGGATCTCGCCTTCGGTCGGCGCCATGTAGCCGCCGACCGCCTTCAGGAGCGTCGACTTGCCGCAGCCGGAAGGCCCCAGCAGCACGTAGCGGTCCGATTTGAACACCTGGAAGTTGACGCGGTAGGTTGCCGTCACCAGGTGGGCCTTGGTCTTGTATTGCAGCGTGACGTCACGCACGTCCAAAAGCGGGCTTGGTCCTTGCTGCGGGGTGCTCATATCCATGACTCTCCATCCTTTGCTTGAAGCTGGCCCGGGTCAGCTGCCCGGCAGGTTGTGCACGTTCGGGAAGAACAGGTCCTTCCAGGATGCCGGCTTGGCCTTGATGGAGCCGATCTTGTACATGAAGTCGACGTACTTGGTGACGTTCTCCGGGGTCGTGGTGTACTTGACCTCGGGGTCGTTCAGCATCTTGACGACGTTGTCGAGACTGTCCTTGTCCTTGGAGATGCGCAGGTAGGCTTCGGCGGCCCACTTGTGGTCCTTGTTGATCATCGCGATCGCCTCGTCCAGCGCCTTGGTGAACGCCGCGTAGACTTTCGGATTCTCGTTGCGGAACTTGGACGTGGTCCACACCAGGTTGAAGGTGGCCGGGCCGCCCAGCACCTGGTAGGAATCGAGCACCTTGTGGATGCCCGGCTTTTCGAGCTGCTGGTATTGGAACGGCGGCGAGCTGAAATGCGCGTCCACTTCGCTGGTGCCCGACAGCAGGGCCGCCTGGCCGTCCGGATGGCTCATGGTCACGGTCAGTCGATCGAGCTTGTTCTGCTGGCCGGCACCAAAAGCCTGCTCGGCCGCCATCTGCAGCGTCACCGCCTGGATCGATACCTTCACCGCGGGCAGCGCGATCTTGTCCTTGTCGGTGAAGTCCTTGATGGTCTTGACGGCGGGGTTGCGGGTGGTGAGGTAGAGCGGCATGGAGTTCAGCGCGGCCACCGCCTTGACGTCGTAGTTGCCGCGCGTCTTGGCCCACAGCGTCACCATCGGCGCCACCCCGCCGGAGGCGAAGTGCAGGCTGTTGGACAGCAGCGCGTCGTTCATCACGTTCCCGCCGGCGAACTTGGCCCAGGTGACCTTGAGGTCGTTGATGCCGGCTTCCTTCGCGTACTTCTCGACGAGGTGCTGGTCTTCCATGATCATCATCGGAAGGTAGCTGATGCCGTACTGCTCCGCGATTTTCAGGTCGGTGACCTCGGCGCGCGCGGCGAGCGAGGTGGAGAGCAGGGCGGCGGCCCCGGCGCACAACAGCGTGGATCTGAGTTGCATTGGATGTCTCCTCCAATATCGGTTGGTCTGGCGAGGGGGCGCCTTGCGCCTGTTGTGTTGTGCTTCCCCCGTCCTGATGGTCTATCGATCGCTAATTGCCTTTTCACTGTACGACCACTCGATAGTAGACCAGTGTCGGCATAAATTCAACTAGATGACTTAAATGAGTTCACCTTTTTTTGTATCACTTCATGCGCACAGGCGAACGTCGTTCCCGCGCAGGCGGGAATGACGTTTTACGTCTCTAGTGTGCGGGCGCTGCTTCCGGCTCCAGGATCGTGTGTCCCGGCTGGACGCGGTCGAAGCGGACCGGTTCACGGCCGAGTTCCAAACCTGCGCCTTTCACGCGCGCCACGGTGAAGCTCGACGTTTCCAGCTCACCCGTCTGCGGGAAGTCCTCGCGGTAGTGGGCGCCGCGCGAATCCTCCCTCAGCAGCGCGGCGGCGGCGATCACCTGGCTCACCGCGATCAGGCTGCGCAAGTCCATCCACGCCTGCCAGCTCATGTTGTAGGCGCGGTCGGCATCAGGGATGCCGGTGCGCGCGAGCTGCGCGTCCAGCTCTTCCAGCCGGCGCTGGGCGCGCCGGATGCCCTCGGCCGTGCGCAGGATGCCTACGTCAAGCCACATGCATTCGAACAGGGCTTCGCGGATCGCTTCCAGGTCGCCCGGCTCGCGCGTGAACGGCAGCGCGTGTTCATGCATGCTGCGTGCGATCGCCGCCTCGTCCGGCGCGCGAAAGCCCGGGTTGCGGCCGACCCAGGCGGCCATGGACTCGCCCGAGATCCCGCCGAACACGGTGGAGTTGGCGACACCGTTGCCGCCCAGCCGGTTGGCGCCGTGCACGCCGCCGGTGTCCTCGCCCGCCGCGAACAGGCCGGTGAGTTCGGTGGTCGTGTCGGGCTTGAACACCACGCCGCCCATCATGTAGTGCGCGGTCGGCACCACTTCGACCCGTCCGCCGGCAAGGTCGAAGCCGCAGTCGCCGCAGCGCTCGACCATGCCCTTGAACTGCTGGCGCACCTTGTCCGGCCCGAGGTGCGACATCTGGATGTAGACGCCGCCGTTGGGCGTGCTGCGGCCGGCGCGGATTTCGGCATAGATGCCGCGCGAGACGATGTCGCGCGTGGCCCGCTCGCCGCGCGGGTCGTAGTTGTTCATGAAGCGTTCGCCGTCGCCGTTGAGCAGGTAGCCGCCGGCGCCGCGCAGGCCTTCTTCCAGCACGGTGCCGGTCATGCGCGTGTGCGTCCCCGCCAGCAGGCCGGTCGGGTGGAACTGCACCATCTCCATGTCGCGCAGCGGCAGGCCGGCCCGCAGCGCCATCGCCAGGCCATCGCAGCTCTTGTCGCCGGACGGCGTGTGGAATTTGTACATGGTCGGGCCGCCGCCGGTCGCCAGCAGCACCGCCTTCGCCTGCACGAACACGAATTCGCCGCTGCGCATGTCGATCATCAGCACGCCCGACAGCGCTTTGCCGTCTTCGGTCTTCACCAGCTCGACGGCGCGGTGCTCCTCCAGCCGATGGATACCGCGCGCCCACACCTGTTCTGACAGGCGGTTGATGATTTCGATGCCGGTCAGGTCGCCCTTGTGCACGGTGCGGTCGAAAGTCTGGCCCGCGAAGGCCTTCTGGTGCACGGTGCCGTCCGGGTTGCGGTCGAAGAAGCAGCCGAGCTCATTTTCCAGTTCGTGGATGCGCTCGACGGCCTTGGTCACCAGCGTCCACGCCAGTTCCTGGTTGGCCAGCCACTTGCTTCCCTCGATCGTGTCCATGAAGTGCCGTTCGACCGAATCGCCTTCGGCCAGCGCCACGTTATACCCGCCCTGCACCATGCGCGTGCAGCCGCATTTGCCGAGCAGTCCCTTGACCGCGACCGTGATCGACAGCGATGGGTCGGCCTGGTGCGCATGCAGCGCCGCGAACAGGCCGGCGCCGCCGGAGCCGAGGATCAGGATGTCGGTCTGGATGCGCTTGATCGGGTTCATTGGCGGACTCCCAGGCTGGTTAGCACTTTCCGGCGGCGCTCTTCGACGTCTGCTTTCACTTCGGTGTACAGGCTGCCGCCGTGGCTGTCCATCGCCACCAGCAGCGGGCCGAAATCGCGGATCCTGAACTTCCACAGCGATTCCGGATTCAGGTCGTCGAGGTCGACGTCCTCGATCTGCTCGATCCACGTGGTCTCCAGCGCCGCGGTGCCGCCGACGATGGCGAGGTAGGCGCCGCCCAGTTCGCGGAAGGCGTCTTGCGATCCCTGGCGCAGGCCGCCCTTGCCGACCACGAAGCGCACGCCGTACTGCTCCATCAGCGGCCGGGTGAAGCGCTCCATGCGGTCCGACGTGGTGGTGCCGATGCAAACCTGCTGGTAGCCGGTCGGGTAGTCCGCGCTCTTTTCCACCTTGCGCACATTGGGCGCGGTGTGGATGACGGCGTGGCCGTTCAGGTCGAAGCGCGTCTTGCGGCCGCGGTCGAACATATGGATCTGGGTCGCGTCGCGGATGCCGAACAGGGTCTGGTGCAGCGTCACCGTGTCGTTGACGCGCAGTTCGCGCACCTGTTCTTCGGTGA
>JAEWEK010000058.1 GCA_023389425.1 Pseudomonadota bacterium
GCAGGATCACCACGGCGCCCGGGTGGCGGATGAATTCGCGGTGGGTGGTCGAGCCGTCAGGCAGGCGGATGCGGTCGCGTTCGACCTTGAGGAAGTGGCCGTTGTAGGCGGTTTCGCCGTCGATGCGGGTTTCTTTGAGCTGGTCCATGCGGGGTCGTGTTCGTTCGCTGCGTTTGCCAAGCAGTCCAGCAAAATTCCCTGCCACCACGATGCCGTCATTCCCGCGCAGGCGGGAATCCCATTTTGCGTGCACTGAGCCAAAGCATGCGTTTGCGGCCCGCGTACACAATGGGGTTCCCGCCTGCGCGGGAACGACGGTCTGGCAAAGGAAATCAGCCGCGGCGCTTGCGCAGGTAACGCAGTACAAACCCGGGAAACGCCAGCACGACGAACATGCACGCGGTGATCGCATAGAACTCCCAGGCCTGCGGGAACAAGGTGCCGATCCGGGATTCCAGCCCGCGTGCAAGCAGGCCGACGAGGAAGTATAAGACAATCAACTCGAGCAGGCGCACGGCGAAGGGTTTCGTGCGCACTTGCCCCGCGGCCGGCTTCAGGGAAATGAAGCCGAACACGCGTTCGTTGAAGAAAGGCAGGTTGGCCGCCGCCAGGGCGACGGCGATGACCAGCCAGCTTGCCAGCGCGGCGTCCAACTCAGGTCGCCAGGGTCTGCTTGATGGCGGTCAGGCAGGCGCCCAGCAGCGCGCCCGGGATCACGCCCAGCAGCACCACGGCGATGCCGTTGATCGACAGCACGACGCGCATGTCGAACGGGGTGGCGATCTCGCTCGCATCGGCCGGCTCGTCGAACCACATCACCTTCACCACGCGCAGGTAGTAGAAGGCGCCGATCAGCGAGAACAGCACGGCCAGCACGGCCAGCCACACCTGGCCGGTCGCGGTGACGGCCTGCAGCACCGCCCACTTGGCCATGAAGCCCATCATCGGCGGCACGCCCGCCAGCGAGAACATCAGCACGGTCATGACCACCGCGAACCACGGGCTGCGCTTGGCCAGGCCCTTGAAATCGGCCAGCTCGTCGGCCTCGAAGCCGGCGCGCGCCAGCATCATGATCAGGCCGAAGGTACCGACGGTGGTCAGCACGTAGGTGATCGAGTAGTACATCGCCGAGCTGTAGGCCGGCGCCATATTGGCGGCGTTCTGCTCGCCGCCGACGACGACCACGCCGGCCAGCATGCCGAGCAGAACGAAGCCCATCTGCGCGATGGTCGAGTAGGCCAGCATGCGCTTGATATTGGTCTGGGCGATCGCGGTCAGGTTGCCCACGGCCAGCGACAGCACCGCCAGCACCAGCAGCATCTGCTGCCAGTCCACCGCCAGCTGCGGCAGCGCCTCGACCAGGATGCGCAGGGCCATGGCGAAGGTCGCCAGCTTCGGCGCGCCACCCAGCAGCAGGGTCACGGCGGTCGGCGACCCCTGGTAGACGTCCGGCACCCACATGTGGAAAGGCACCACGCCCAGCTTGAAGGCCAGGCCGGCCACGACGAACACCAGGCCGAACACCAGGATGGTGTGGTTGACGCCGTTGGCGATGTGCGCGGTGATGTCGGTCAGCACCAGCGAGCCGGTGGCGCCGTACACCATCGAGATGCCGTACAGCAGGAAGCCCGATGCCAGCGAACCCAGCACGAAGTACTTCATCGCCGCTTCGGACGAGACCGCATGATCGCGGCGCATCGCCACCAGCGCGTAGGTCGCCAGCGACTGCAGTTCCAGGCCCAGGTACAGCGACAGCATGCTGTTACCCGAGATCATGATCATCTGGCCCAGCATCGCGAACAGGGCCAGCACGTAGAACTCGCCGCCCAGGTTGCCGGACATCATGCCGCGGTCGCCCGCGTACTTGCGCGAGTAGACCAGGGTGACGCCGATGGTCAGGTAGGTGAACAGCTTGAGCATGTTCGCCATCGGGTCCGACACGAACATATTGTTGAAGGTGTAGACCGTGGCGCCGGTGTTCAGGTCGGCGAACGACAGCGCCGCCGCGCCGGCCAGGGTCAGCAGCGAAAGCACGTAGGTGATCGACCGCTTCGACTCCGACAGGAACATGTCGATGAGCAGGATCGCGGAAGCCGCGACCAGCACGAAGATTTCGGCGTAAACCGGGATCAGGTTGGTTGTCATTTGATTCATAGCCAATTAGTGAGGCAGCGGCAGCTTGGACTGGGCGACGTGGGCCAGCAGGTCGCTCACCGAAGTCTGCATGGTATCGGTGAACGGCGCCGGGTACAGGCCCATGTAGATGGTCAGGGCGGCCAGCACGATGAACATGAAGAACTCGCGGCCGTTCAGGTCGGTCAGTTCGGCCACGTGCTTGTTGCCGATCGCGCCGAACACCACCCGCTTGACCATCCACAGCGAGTACGCCGCGCCCAGGATCAGGGCGGTGGCGGCCAGCAGGCCGATCCAGAAGTGGTACTTGACCGAGGCCAGGATCACCATGAATTCACCGACGAAGCCGGAGGTCGCCGGCAGGCCGCAGTTGGCCATCGCGAACAGCACCGAGAACGCGGCGAACTTCGGCATCACGTTGACCACGCCGCCGTAGTCGGCGATCTGGCGCGAGTGCATGCGGTCGTACAGCACGCCGATGCACAGGAACATCGCGCCCGACACGAAGCCGTGCGAGATCATCTGCACGATGCCGCCCTGCACGCCCAGGTCGTTGAAGATGAAGAAGCCGAGGGTGACGAAGCCCATGTGGGCGATCGACGAGTAAGCCACCAGTTTCTTCATGTCGGCCTGCACCAGCGCCACCAGGCCGATGTAGATCACGGCGACCAGCGAGATGGTGATGATGAACGGGGCCATGTAGTGCGACGCGTCCGGGGTGATCGGCAGCGAGAACCGCAGGAAACCGTAGGCGCCCAGCTTCAGCATGATCGCCGCCAGCACCACGGAGCCGCCGGTCGGCGCTTCCACGTGGGCATCCGGCAGCCAGGTGTGCACCGGCCACATCGGGACCTTGACCGCGAACGCCATCAGGAAGGCAATGAAGATCAGCACCTGCTCCTTCATGGTCAGCGGCAGCTTGTGCCATTCGAGGATGTCGAAGGAGCCGTTGGCCTTGTTGTACAGGTAGATGATCGCGATCAGGGTCAGCAGCGAGCCGAAGAAGGTGTACAGGAAGAACTTGAATGCCGCGTACACACGGTTCGGGCCGCCGAACACGCCGATGATGATGAACATCGGGATCAGGGTGGCTTCGAAGAAGAAGTAGAACAGCAGGCCGTCGAGCGACTCGAACACGCCGATCATCAGGCCCGACAGCAGCAGGAAGGAACCCATGTACTGGGCGACGCGCTCCTGGATCACTTCCCACGCCGAGATCACGACGATGATGGTGATGAAGGCGGTCAGCGGCACGAACCACAGCGACAGGCCGTCGACGCCGAGGTAGTACTGGATGTTGAAGCGCTCGATCCAGGCCGCCTTCTCGACGAACTGGGGACCGTGCGCGGTATTGCTGAAATTACCGATCAGCGCGAGCGTCGGCAGGAAGCTGACGATGGCGCCCGCCAGCGACAGCACGCGGGTAAAGCCGGCGTTCTTGTC
This sequence comes from Pseudomonadota bacterium, assembly GCA_023389425.1. GTDB lineage: Bacteria > Pseudomonadota > Gammaproteobacteria > Burkholderiales > Burkholderiaceae_D > Telluria. Next base: position 3,577 of record JAEWEK010000058.1, read on the forward strand.
GCGGCCAACAGCCAGGACCAGCACGCCGAACAGGATCGGAAGCCAGATCGACAGGCTCAGGTATGGAAGTGTCTGATTCATTGTCTTTGTCTATGCCTGGATTAAGCGTGCCAGAACGGGAAGAAATACAGCAGCGTTGCCAGCACGCCGACGATCATCACGAACGCGTAGTGGTAGATGTAACCGGTCTGGAACGTGCGCACGAGCGACGCGAACCAGCCCACCAGCTTGGCGCTGCCATTGACGATCAGGCCGTCGATGATGCCGCGGTCGCCCACTTTCCACAGGCTGCCACCGACCGCGCGCGCGCCGCCGGCGAACACGAGGTCGTTGAACTTGTCCATGTAGTACTTGTTGTCCAGCAGCGTGTAGATCGGCTTGAGCGCGCTGTAGAACGCGGCCGGCACCTTGCGGTTGACCATGTAGCAGTACCAGGCCGAGGCCACGCCGGCCAGCGCGATCCAGAACGGCACCGTGGTGAAGGCATGCACGCCCATCGCGGCCGCGCCGTGGAATTCGTGCGCCAGTTCTTCCATCGCCTTGTGGTTCTCGCCCACGAAGATGACGTTCTTGAAGAAGTCGCCGAACAGCATCGGCTCGATCGTGTAGTAGCCGACCAGGACCGACGGGATCGCCAGCAGGACCAGCGGCAGGGTCACCACCCACGGCGACTCGTGCGGCTTGTCGCCCGGCTGCAGGCCGTGGTGGTGGTGGTCGCCTGCATCCTCTTCGTCATGCGGGTCCGACTCGTGGTCGTGGCTCACGGCGTGCGGATGGTTCCACTGCTCCTGGCCGTGGAACACCATGAAATACATGCGGAAGGAGTAGAAGGCGGTGACGAACACGCCCGCCATCACGGCGAAGTAGGCGAAGCGCGCACCCGGGATTTCCGATGCGGCGACGGCTTCGATGATCGAATCCTTCGAGTAGAAGCCCGAGAAGAACGGGGTCGCGATCAGGGCCAGCGAGCCGATCAGCGAAGTGATCCAGGTGATCGGCATGTACTTGCGCAGGCCGCCCATATTGCGCATGTCCTGGTCGTGGTGCATGCCGATGATGACCGAGCCGGCGCCGAGGAACAGCAGGGCCTTGAAGAAGGCGTGGGTCATCAGGTGGAACACGGCGATGTTGTAGGCCGAGGCGCCCAGCGCCACCGTCATGTAGCCCAGCTGCGACAGGGTCGAATAGGCGACCACGCGCTTGATGTCGTTCTGGATGATGCCCAGGAAGCCCATGAACAGCGCGGTGATGGCGCCGATCACGATGACGAAGGACAGCGCGGTGTCCGACAGCTCGAACAGCGGCGACATGCGCGACACCATGAAGATGCCGGCGGTAACCATGGTCGCGGCGTGGATCAGTGCCGAGATCGGGGTCGGGCCTTCCATCGAGTCCGGCAGCCAGACGTGCAGCGGGAACTGCGCCGATTTACCCATCGCGCCGATGAACAGGCAGATGCAGGCTGCGGTGAGCAGCGGCCAGTCGATGCCCGGGACGGTCATGCCAGCCAGGGTGTTCGCCTGGTCGAAGACTTCGGTGTATTTCATCGAGCCCGACGCGGCCAGCAGCAGGCCGATGCCCAGGATGAAGCCGAAGTCGCCCACG
>JAEWEK010000142.1 GCA_023389425.1 Pseudomonadota bacterium
ATCGCCCGGGCCCCCGGCCTGCCGACCACGCGGGGGGGCGGCGCGACGCAGACCTACCAGGTCCCGCTCAGCATGGTCAGCATCGACGGCAACCACGCCGGGATCGCGGTGGACGGCCTGTCCGCCGGCCACAGCTACCGCGTGTTCATCCTGCCCGGCGCGCTGCAGTCGAACGGCCAGCCGTTTGCCGGCGTGACCAATGGCGCCCAGCTGGCCTTCGTCACGCCGCCGGCGGCCGACACCACGCCGCCCGCGCTGCAGATGATGACGATGGATAACTATGCGCTCAGCACCGGCAGGGGCGCGACACTGACGCTGGCCTTCTCCGAGCCGGTCACGATGGCCGCGGGCGCGCTCTCCGGTCCGAACGTCACCGTCAGCGGCCTGTCGTCGAGCGACGGCGGCATCACCTGGCACGCCACCGTGACCGCCAGCGCGGGCGTGGAAGCCAGCGGCGCCAGCCTGTCGCTCGATATGAGCAAGGTGCTCGACCTCGCCAACAACAAGGGCGTGGGCAGCAGCTCGCTCACGTATTCGGTCGACACCAAGGCCCCCACGGTCAGCTCGATCCTGATGTCGGGGACCAGCCCGGTGCTGTCGTCCGACGCCATGGTCACCATCACCTTCTCCGAGAAGGTCGATCTGACGGATTCGGCGCACCTCATCGTCGCGCCGCATGCGAGCGTCACCAATCTTCACACCATCGATTCCGGCACCACCTGGGTGGCGAACCTGGTCCCGCAAAGCGGCACCGTCGCCAGCGGCAACCAGCTGTACGTCGACCTGGCCACGGTGCGCGACAAGGCCGGCAACGCCGGCACCGGCATCGCCAACGCGGGCACCACCTACATCGTCGACACCCAGGGGCCGGCCTTCAAGGACATGTCGATGAACGGCGCGATCCTGAGCCAGGCCCGCACCCTCGACCTGACCATCCACTTCCTGCAGCCGGTCTCCGTCTTTGGCGCGAACGCGATCACGACGCCGAATGCGACCGTCGAGAACGTACGCACGACCGACGACGGCCATACATGGATCGCCACGCTGCGCGGCACCGCCGCCACCTCGATCAGCCACAACAACCTGACGCTGGACATGGGCAAGCTGCGCGACGCCAACGGCATCGCCGGCTCCGGCACGATCGACATGCCGAATGCCTACAGCGTCGACACCGTGGCGCCGACGGCAACGCTGGCCCTGAACGGCGCGCAGGTCTCGACCCAGAGCAGCGTGACGGTCACCATTACTTTCTCCGAGACGGTGCAGTGGCTTGACCCGATGGCGATCAAGACGCCGAACGCATCGCTCGTCGACCTCGCCACCACCGACAACGGCCGCACCTGGGTCGCCAGGCTGGTGCCCAACGTCGACAGCGGCACCGCAAGCGGCAAGTCCGTGACGCTGGACATGAGCATGGTGCGCGACCTGGCCGGCAATCCCGGCACCGGCAGCGTCGCCTCGGCCACCACCTACGGCGTCGATGCCCAGCCGCCCAGCGCGGCCGAGATTTCGCTCAGCGGCACCCACATCACGTCGACCAGTGCGCCGACGATGACCGTCAAATTCTCGGAGGCGGTGATCCTCGATGCGACCGCCTTCACGCTGGGGCACGCCAAACTGTCCGGCCTGCGCAGCGACGATGGCGGCATTACCTGGAGCGCCACCCTGGTGTCCGATGGCAGCGGCAGCGCAAACGGTAATACTGTTTCGCTCGACATGGGCAAGGTGAAGGACCTGTACGGCAACCCCGGCAGCGGCACCCTCGCATCCGGCAATTACGACGTGCTGCTGACTGGGCCGAGCGCCACCGTCACGCTCGGCGGCAACCAGGTGAGCAAGCACACGGTGGTCAGCGTGACCGTGGTGTTCTCGCAGCCCGTCACGAGCCTGAGCGCCGCGGCGTTTTCGACCCAGGCGGATATTGTGGTTTCGGGCCTGTCCAGCAGCGACGGCGGCACCACCTGGACCGGCACGCTGTCGACCAGCGCCAACGTCCAGGCGCTCAACAATGTCTTCTCGCTCGACTTGAGCAAGGTGACGGACGCAATGGGCAACGCCGGCAGCGGCATCGTGAGCGCGTCGGCCCATTACGATATCGACACCGTGCCGCCGACCGCCACGATCGCGCTGAGCAACCAGCACCTGACGCCGGCCGCCGGCGCGACCGTCACCGTCACTTTCTCGGAAGCCGTGAAGTCGCTCGACGCCTCGTGGTTCGCCGTGCCGCATGCGCAGTTGTCGAACCTGGCCAGCGCCGACGGCGGCGAGACCTGGACCGGCACGCTGAGCGTCGCCCCCGGCGAAGACTACACCGGCAACGTACTCTCGCTCGACATGAGCAAGGTGGCAGACCTGGCCGGCAACAACGGCACCGGCAGCGTGGCCGCGCCGGCCAGCTATGACGTCACGCACCCGCCGCTGCAGGGCGTCAGCTTCGCGCTCGACCAGGCCACCCTGGCCAACGGCAGCAACATCGTCGTGACCATGCACTTCAATATCGCGGTACCGACGCTCGATATCGGCGCCATCGCCGCACCCAACGCATCGCTGACGGACCTGCGCACCACCGACAGCGGCTTCACCTGGATGGTCACGCTGGCACCGCAATCGGGCGCCGTCGCCGCTCCCGCCAATGCGGTCAGCGTCAACCTGGGCAGGATCGTGGACATCAACGGCGCGACCGGCAGCGGTACCGTCCACTCGGCCAACTACGCCGTCGACACCATGGTCGGCGCCTGGGTCCAGACCATGCTGGTATTCGAGGATAACGGACCGTCGATGTTCGACTTCGTCACCAACGCGTCGACGCCGTATTTCACCGGCATCCTGAGCGCTGCGCCGGCCGACAACCAGCACGTCGAGCTGACCATCGACGGCGCATCGGGCGGCAATGTGATCGTCTACGGTACGACATGGATGGCGCCGGGAATCGACAAGGTACTGAACGACGGAACGCATACGATCACCGTGCGCGTGGTCGACGATGCGGGCCATGCCAGCACCCAGATCACCAGGACCCTGACCATCGATACGGCGGCGCCGCAGGTCACCGCGTTCGCCGACGCTCCGGTCACCGCGCCGGTCAGCGTCGACGCGACCAAGCCGCTGACCGTCAATTTCTCCGAAAGCGTGTACTGGCATGCGATATCCACGAACGACGGGGAAACGCACCAAACGGTTTACCGCGATATCGACAATGCGGTAAGGCTGTCGGACAGCCTGGGCAACAGCTATATGGTCTTCATCGGCGAGAGCAACCTGTCGGCCGACCGCAAGACGCTGACGCTGTCCCCGGCCGACCTGCACCTGCAGGCCGGGCTGACCTACAACCTGTCGCTGCCGCGCGCGCTGACCGATATTGCCGGCAACGAGCCCGACATGACCGGCTTCACCTTCCAGGTCAGCGGCACCTACGTCGACACCGTGCCGCCGGTTGCGCTGGCGGCCCAGGTCATCGATATGGCGGACACCTACGGCATCGGCGGCGTGATCCAGATCGCGGTGCGCTTTAACGAGCCGGTCCGGATCAAGGAAGGCGCGTCCGAACCGTCTTTGGCACTCAACAATGGCGCCCACGCCTACCTGTCCTATGCCAGCGAGGACCAGCGCACGCTCTACTTCGAGTACCGGATCGCCGCCGGCGACGCGCAGCCTGACAACCAGACCGGGTGGATCGACCTGCAAAACACCACCGGCCTGGTGGGCGCCGTCACCGACCTGGCCGGCAACGCGCTCGACTCGGCCCACATCCAGTTCAGCGGGCTGACGAATGCGCTCTCGCCGATCCCGGGCAGCGGCATCAACATCGACGTCACGGCACCGCTGGCGCTCGCCGTGCCGCTGCTGGATCCGGCGTCGGACAGCGGAACGCCCGGCGATTCCATCACCAATCACGTGGTTCTCACCGGCGGCGGCGCGGAACCGGGCGCGTGGATCAACCTGTACGACGTCACGCACGGCTCGCAGGTGTACATCGGCGGCGCCCGCGCCGACTCCGGCGGCAACTGGACGATCTTCAATCCACTGTTTGCCGATGGCGCGTACAAACTGGCGGTGACCCAGCAGGATTACGTCGGCAACGAAAGCCCGATGTCGGGCGCGCTCGCGCTGACGCTCGACACCGTCGCCGCCGGACCGAACGACATCCACGTCGCCAATTCCTATCTCCCGATCGAGCTGATCAGCGCGACCAAGACGCCTACGCTGACCGGCAACGGCATGGAGCCGGGCGCCACCATCACGCTGTACCAGGGCACGGTCGTGCTTGGCACCGGCATCGTCGACTCGGCCGGTGCCTGGTCGATCACGACCAGCACCCTGAGCGAGGGCACGCATCCGATCACGCTGACCCAGACCGACATCGCCGGCAATGTCGGCCACTCGCCAGGATTCGCGCTGGTGGTCGACCTGACGGCGCCGGCCCAACTGGCGTCGCCGGCACTCGACCCGGCGAGCAATTCAGGGGCGACCAACGACCTCATCACCAACGTCACCCGTCCGTTGCTGACCGGCGCCGGCGCCGAGCCGAACGCCACGATCGAGCTGTTCGAAGGCAGCGTCCTGCTCGGCAGCGCAAGCAGCGATGGGCAGGGCAAATGGCAGGTCAAGCCGAATGCCGACCACGCGCTGGCCGACGGCGTGCACGCGCTCAGCGTGCGCCAGGTGGACATGGCGGGCAATGCCGGCCTCAAGTCGCCGGCCTTGAGCATCACCATCGACCACTCGGCCGCGGCGCTGGTAGCGCCGACGCTGGATTCACTCAGTGGCGTGGTGGGCCAGCTGGGAGAACTGATCGCGAGCGTTTTCGCACCCAAACTGCTGGGTGTGGGCGCCGAACCGGGCGCCCGGGTCGATATCCTGGAGGGGACGACCCTGCTGGGCAGCGCCACCGCCGGCAGCGACGGCGCCTGGTCGCTCACGTTGTCCTCGATGACCAACGGCTCGCACAACCTGGTGGTGCACCAGACCGACATCGCCGGCAACGTCAGCGCCAACACGCCGCTGGTGCTGACGATCGGCGTCCCCTTGCAGTACTTCGAACCGCACCTGATCCTTTAAGGCCAGTCCAGGCCCCGCTCGCTCGCGAACTCGCGTGCTTCGCCGGTGAGCGGATCGTCGAAGGAAATCGCGCGCGCCAGCAATTGCAGGGGCGCGCTGAAATCATCGCCCTTGCACGGCAGCGCGACCGGATAGAAGGCATCGTTGAGGATGGGCGCGCCGAGCGAGGCCATATGCAGGCGCAGCTGGTGCTTGCGCCCGGTGTGTGGATGCAGGCGATAGCGGACAATGTCGCCGCGCCGCTCGATCAGCTCGACCAGCGTCTCTGAATTCGCCTCGCCCTCCTCTTCCTTCATCACGAAGAACTTCTCGCCGTCGACCATGCGGCTGCGGTAGGTGAAGGGAAAGTCGCGGCCTTCGATCGGTCCGGCCAGCGCCTCATACACCTTGCGGATCGCACGCTTCTGGAACAGCGACTGGTACTTGCCGCGCGTGGCCGGGTTGTGCGAGAAGATCACCACGCCGGCGGTCTCGCGATCCAACCGGTGGATCGGCGTCAGGTGCGGCAGGTCGTAACGGCGCTTCAGGCGCACCAGCAGCGTCTCGTGCAGGAAGCGGCCGGTCGGGATGGTCGGCAGGAAGTGCGGCTTGTCCGCCACCAGCAAATGTTCGTCCAGATGGATCACCGATTCTGCGAAGGGAATCGGCGTCTCCGGTTCCTCCAGTTCGCGGTAGTACCAGATGCGCATGCCCTGCCGCACGTGGCTGTCGGCGCCGAGCGCCGCACCCTGTGCGTCGACCACCTCGCCGCGTGCCAGGCGCGCCGACCAGCTTTCGGCCGACACGTCGGGAAAGCGTTCGGCGAGGAAGCGCAGCATGCCGCCGGGCTGCGTTTCGGTGATCCACAAGTAGCTCGGCGCCACGCCATCCTTGATCGGCAGCGGGACGCGGGCGTTGGCCTCGGCCTGGTGGCCGGGTCTAATGAATCGGGACATGGCGGAAATGGAGTTCCCGCCTGCGCGGGAACGACGGTCTGTTCATGTTCAGGCGATGGCGCCGGAACGCTTGCGCAGCCTGAACACGGCCAGGCTGCCGCGCAGGTTGGGCATGAAGTTCACCGGCTCGCCATCGGCCAGCGCGACGCAATCGAGCACCTCGAGCCCGCATTCCTGGGCCAGCTCGCGGAAGTCGTAAATGGTCGCGCAGCGCACGTTCGGCGTGTCGTACCACTGGTAGGGCAGCGAACGCGAGACCGGCATGCGGCCGCGCAGCAGCGCCACGCGGTGCGGCCAGTAGCCGAAGTTGGGGAAGGAGACGATCGCTTCCTTGCCGACGCGGACGATGTCGCGCAGGAGCTTTTCGACGTGCTGCATCATCTGCAGCGACGACAGGCACAGTACCAGGTCGAAGGAATTGTCGCCGAACAGGCCGAGCCCCTGCTCCATGTCGTGCTGCAGGACGCTGATGCCGCGCCGCGTGCTCTCCAGTACCTTGTCGTCGGCGATCTCGATGCCGTAGCCGGTGCAGCGCTTGGCCTGCTCCAGGTGGCGCAGCATGGCGCCGTCGCCGCAGCCGACGTCCAGCACGTGCGCGCCTTCGCCGATCCAGCTCGAGATGAAGGCCAGGTCGGAGCGGATGATGGTGTCTTGGGTGCTCATGCTGCCTCCGCCCAGATGCGATCGTAATAAGCCCGCACCACGCCCATGTAGCGCGGATCTTCGAGCAGAAAAGCGTCGTGCCCGTGCGGCGCGTCGATTTCGGCGTAGGTGACCTTGCGGCGGTTGTCCACCAGCGCCTGCACGATCTCGCGGCTGCGCTCAGGCGAGAAGCGCCAGTCGGTGCTGAACGAGGCGATCAGGAACTGGGCCTTGGTGCCTTCCAGCGCATGCGTCAGGTTGCCGCCGTGGGCGCGTGCCGGGTCGAAGTAATCGAGCGCCTTGGTGATGAGCAGGTAGGTGTTGGCGTCGAAGTATTCGGAGAATTTATCGCCCTGGTAGCGCAGGTAGGATTCGATCTCGAAGTCGACGCCGAAGTCGAATTTGTAGTCGTCGTTCTCGGCCGCGTTGCGCAGCTTGCGGCCGAACTTCTCGGCCATGTCGTCGTTCGACAGGTAGGTGATGTGGCCGACCATGCGCGCGACCTTCAGGCCGTTCTTCGGCACCACGCCGTGTTCGTAGAAGTCGCCGCCGTGGTAATCCGGATCGGTGAGGATGGCCTGGCGCGCGACGTCGTTGAAGGCGATGTTCTGGGCCGACAACTTGGGCGTGGAGGCGATCACGATGCAGTGGCGCAGGCGATCCGGGAACATGATCGACCACGACAGCGCCTGCATGCCGCCCAGCGAGCCGCCCATCACGGCCGCGAACTGCGCGATGCCGAGACGGTCCGCCAGGCGTGCCTGCGCGGCCACCCAGTCTTCCACCGTCAGCACCGGGAAGGCCGCGCCGTAGGGCTTGCCGCTGGCCGGGTTGGTGTGCATCGGGCCGGTCGAGCCGAAGCAGGAGCCGAGGTTGTTCACGCCGATCACGAAGAAACGGTCGGTGTCCACCGGCTTGCCCGGACCGACCATGTTATCCCACCAGCCTGCGCTTTTCGGGTTGTTGTCGTAGACGCCGGCCACGTGATGCGACGCGTTCAGCGCGTGGCAGATCAGCACCGCGTTGGACTTGTCGGCATTGAGCGTGCCGTAGGTTTCGTACATCAGTGTGTAGTCGCCGATCTGCGCGCCGCTTTGCAGCTGCAGCGGTTCGGCGAAGTGCATCGCTTGTGGCGAAACGATTCCGAGTGATCCCATCGAGGTTCTTTTGTATAGCTACCGTCTGAAAGTCGTCATTCCCGCGAAAGCGGGAATCCCATTTCGCCTGAGCGGCCGTGCACGCAAAATGGGGTTCCCGCCTGCGCGGGAACGACGGTGGGGTGTACTACATCGCCTGCAACTGCTCCACCGCGCGCGCGATCTCGTTCGGTTCCATCGACCGCATGATCTTGCGCGTGTACGGCGTGATCGCGGCCAGGTCGGCATTCAGGATTTCCTGCTTGACCGCGAGCAGCTGCGCCGGATGCATCGAGAACTCGCGCAGGCCCATGCCGAGCAGCAGGCGCGTGAGCTTGACGTCGCCCGCCATCTCGCCGCACACGGCGACGTCCTTGCCGGCCTTCTTGGCCGTGGAGATCGTCATGGCGATCAAGTTCAGCACCGCGGGGTGCAGCGGATTGTACAGGTGCGCCACTTCGTAGTCGACACGGTCGATGGCCAGCGCGTACTGGATCAGGTCATTGGTGCCGATCGAGAAAAAGTCGAGCCGCCGGATGAACATCGGCAGCGCCAGCGCGGCGGCCGGGATCTCGATCATCGCGCCCACTTCGACGCCGTCGTCGAACTTCATGCCCTCGTCGCGCAGTTCTTCCTTGGCCTGGCGGATCATGCCCAGCGACTGGTCGATCTCGAAGGCGTGCGCCAGCATCGGGATCAGGATCTTCACCTTGCCGTAGGCGCTGGCGCGCAGGATCGCGCGCAGCTGGGTCAGGAACATCTGCGGCTCGGCCAGGCAGTAGCGGATCGCACGCAGGCCCAGCGCCGGGTTGAGCGCATTGTGCTCGCTGGTATCGAGCGGCTTGTCGGCGCCGATGTCGAGCGTGCGGATGGTGACCGGGCGGCCCTTCATCGCCAGCACCGCCTTGCGGTACTGCTCGAACTGTTCGTCCTCGCCCGGCATCTTGTGGCCGGCACGGCCCATGAACAGGAACTCGGAGCGGAACAGGCCGACGCCGGCCGCGCCCGCCTCCACCGCGCCCGGACAATCGTCCGGCAATTCGATATTGGCCAGCAGCGTGACCTGGGTGCCGTCCCTGGTGATGGCCGGCGTCTTCTTCAGCTTGAGCAGGCGCTTGCGCGCCTTGAGCAGCGCGGCCTGCTGCGCGCGGTACTGGTCCAGCACCAGCGGGCTCGGATTGCAGATCACGACGCCGGCGTCGCCGTCGATGATGACCCAGTCGTCCTGCTCGATCAGGCGCGAGGCTTGCGACAGGCCGACCGCTGCCGGGATGTCGAGGCTCCTCGCGACGATTGCGGTGTGCGAATTCTGGCCGCCGACGTCGGTCACGAAGCCGATGAAGGAGCGGTCGCGGAAGGCCAGCATGTCGGCCGGCGAGATGTCGTGGGCCACCACGATCATCTGCGGCTTGTATTCGTCGCTGTTGTCGACCGCCGGCGGCGCCTTCAGCGCGGTGCCCATCAACACCTTGAGCACGCGCTCGGCGACCTGCTGGATGTCGTGCTTGCGCTCGCGCAGGTACTCGTCCTCGATCTCGTCGAACTGCGCGGACAATTCATCGATCTGCGTGACCAGCGCCCATTCGGCGTTGTAGTGGCGGGTGCGGATGATGTCGAGCGGCGCTTCGGAGATCATCGGGTCCGACAGGATCAGCACGTGGACGTCGATGAAGGCGCCCAGTTCGGTCGGCGCGTCCTTCGGCAGTTCGGCCCACAGGGTCTGCAGGTCCTGGTGCACTTCGGCGATCGCATCCTGCAGGCGATGCACCTCGGCTTCGACCTGCTCCTCCGGCACCAGGTAGTGCTGGACGTCGAGCGCGGCCGGCGTGAGCAGGTGCGCGCGGCCGATCGAGATGCCGCGCGAGACCGGGATTCCATGAAGGGTGAACGATGCCATCGGCGGTCTCGTTTGGTAGCGTCCCCAGCCCGGTTCGAACGGCATTACTCGCCTTCGCCGAACTTGTCGTTGACCAGCGCGGCCAGTGCGGTGACCGCCTCCTGTTCGTCCGGGCCTTCGGCCTCGAGGGTGACCTTGGCGCCCTTGCCGGCGGCCAGCATCATCACACCCATGATCGACTTGGCGTTGATCCGGCGCGCGTTGCGGGTGAGCCAGACATCGCTCTGGAACTTGGCGGCGAGCTGGGTGAACTTGGCGGAAGCGCGGGCATGCAGGCCCAGTTTGTTGGTGATTTCGAGTTCTTGTTGGATCATCTTGTCGTTATGGTGTTGTAGAACCAGCCGCCGTCTTCCCGCTTTTTGTTAGATTAATCCGGGCCGACGCGGACCCGGTTGTCGATCTTGCAGGCGCCGTTCTGGGCGCCGGCCAGCGCCATTTCGGCCACCACGTCGAGCGTGTCGCGCCGGTAGGTGATCGCGCGCAGCAGCATCGGCAGGCTGATGCCGGCGATGACCTGCACATGGTCGGCGTCGCCCAGCGCGTTGCAGCAGTTGCTGGGGGTGCCGCCCTTGACGTCGGTGACCACCAGCACGCCGTCGCCGTCGTCCAGGCGAGCGATCGCCAGGCGCGCCAGCGCATTGACCTCGGCCAGATCCTGGTCGGCGGTCACGTCGATCGCTTCCAGGTGCTCGACCGGGCCGCGAAACACGTGCGCGGCCGCCGCGATGAATGCCTGGCCCAGCGGTGCGTGGGTCATCAGCAAAATGCCTACCATGATCTTAAAGTCCTGTCGCCTGCTCGACCGCGTCGATGAACATCGCGGCCACGTCAAATCCGGTCTGGTCGGTGATCTCCTGGAAGCAGGTCGGGCTCGTGACGTTCACTTCCGTCAGGTAATCACCAATCACATCCAATCCTACCAGCAATAGCCCACGCTCTACCAGAACCGGTCCCAAGGCTTCCGCGATTTCGCGGTCCCTGCTCGACAAGGGCTGGGCCACGCCGGTCCCGCCGGCGGCCAGGTTGCCCCGCACTTCGCCCGCTTGCGGGATGCGCGCCAGCGCGAAGGGCACGGGCTTGCCGCCGATGAGCAGCACGCGCTTGTCGCCCTTGACGATATCGGGAATATATTTTTGCACCATAATGGTGCGTTTCCCCAGGTCGGTCAGCGATTCGATCACCGCGCCGAGGTTCATGCCGTCGTCGCGCACGCGGAAAATGCCGGCGCCGCCCATGCCGTCCAGCGGCTTGAAGATCACGTCGCGGTGTTCTGCGTGGAAGGCGCGCAGGCGCGTGGCGCTCTGCGTCACCAGCGTCGGCGCGGTGAACTGGCTGAACTGACTGATGGTCAGCTTTTCGTTGTGGTTGCGGATCGCCGCCGGCGAATTGAACACGCGCGCGCCCTGGCGCTCGGCCGCTTCAAGCAGATACGTTCCATAGACATATTCCATGTCGAAGGGCGGATCCTTGCGCTGGATGATGGCGTCGAAGGTCGACAACGGAACCGATTTGCCCGCTTCGGCGCGGTACCAGTCGTCCAGCTGGCCGGTGAGCGTGATGCGCGATGCTTCGGCGGTCGCGATGCCCTGCTCCAGCGCCATGTCGCGCTGCTCGAATGCGTAGATCGTGTGGCCGCGTCTGGCGGCCTCGCGCATCATCGCGAAAGTCGAGTCCTTGTAGGTCTTGAAACTGGACAGCGGATCGGCGAGGAAAGCGATGTTCATGGAAGATTCCAGTAACTGAATGACTGGATTTTAGCTGGAAACGGCAACTGCCGTCGGGAGTGGGGCCTGCAGCGGGCAAGCCGCAAGCGGCTCGTCGATACGCCGCGCCAGATCGGATCGCAGCGCGCCCAGCGCCGCGATCCGCTCATCGATTTCCCTGAGCTTCGCGCGCAGCACTTCCCGCAACACCGGCCCGGTCGCCTCCGCGCCGGTCAGCATCGGCATCCCGGATTCGATTTCCGCCAGCGTGAAGCCCAGCTCCTGCGCCGCGCGCACATAGCACAGCCACTCGACCGCCTCGGCCGGATAGTCCCGATAGCCATTGCTGCGCCGCTGCGAGGCAACGAGGCCGCGCTTCTCATAAAACCGCAAGGTATCCCGGCTCAAGCCGGTTGCGGAGGACAGTTCCCCGATTTGCATGGCGCGATGTCAAAAAGTGCTTGGCCCTGGAGTGTACTCCAACCCTGAACATGGACGTCCATCCAAGGAGAACGCGCATGAAACCATTGTCCCACCCCACCTACCTGAAGATCGTCCTCGCCAGCGCCTGGTACGACCTGGTCGCCTCCGCCCTGTTCGCCACACCCTGGACCTTCGCGCTCCTGCACGGGGCCGTCTCGCGCGCGAACCAGATGCTGGGCGGGGCGCCGCTGCCCGCCTTCGGCCCCCTCCAGACCATGCTCGCCAGCATGATGGGGACGGTCGTGGTGATCTGGTCCGTGGTGCGCCTGCTCGAACCCAGCGTACGCCTGGGACGCTTCGACGGCGCCGGGCGCTTCCTGTTCTCGAGCTGGATGGCATGGGCCCTGCTCGCCACCGGCGCGCCGATCCTGTGGATGATGGTGGTCCCGGAATTCGCCTGGGGCGTGATCCAGTGGTGGCCCGTGGCCAGCGCGCGTCAATACACCTCGGGATTCGGATCCGTTCGCTCCAGTTCCAGCGAGGCCGCCAGCAGCGCCAGCCTTGCCACCACGCCGTAAACATAGAAGCGGTTCGGCGCAGCGGTGCCCGGCTTGGCCGACAGGTCCGGCACCGCGTGCTGCTGTGCAAACGCCAGCGGCACGAACTGCGAGCCCGGCGCGTTCAGGTTCTGGTCGATGCCGCGCTCGGCGTGCACGCGGTAGAAACCGCCCACGACGTAGCGGTCGATCATGTAGACCACCGGCTCGGCCACCTTGTCCTCGATCGACTCGAAGGTCGGCACGCCTTCCTGGATCATCACGTCGGTGACCTGCACGCCGTCCTTGATGACCGACATCTTGTTGCGCTGCTTGCGGTTCAGGTCCTTGACCTCGCTGGCGTCCTTCACGGTCATGATGCCCATGCCGTAAGTTCCCGCATCCGGCTTGACGATGACGAAGGGCTTCTGGTCCTTCATCCCGTACTCTTTGTACTTCTTCTTGATCTTGGCAAGCAGCATCGACACATTGTCGGCCAGGCACTCCGTACCCTGATCTTCCTGGAAATTGATCTCGCCGCATTTCGTGTGCAGCGGGTTGACCAGCCAGGGATCGATGTCGATCAGCTTGCCGAACTTCTTGGCGACCTCGTCAAAGGCCTTGAAGTGGTTGCTCTTGCGGCGCACCGCCCAGCCCGCATGCAGCGGCGGCAGCAGCGATTGCTCGTGCACGTTCTCAAGAATGGCCGGGATGCCGGCCGACAGGTCGTTGTTCAGCAGGATGGTGCAGGGATCGAAATCCGCGACGCCGACGCGCCGGCCGTTGGGCGAGCGCACGAGGGGCTCGATCACCAGCATGTTCCCGTCCGGCAGCGCCAGCGGGGTCGGCTCGGTGATCTCGGGCGACAGCGAACCGAGGCGCACATGCAGGCCGGTCTGGCGGAAGATCTGCATCAGGCGCTGCACGTTCTGCAGGTAGAAGGGATTGCGGGTGTGGCTTTCCGGGATCAGCAGCAGGTTGCGCGCGTCCGGGCAGTATTTGTCGATGGCCGCCATCGCGGCCTGCACCGCCAGCGGCAGCATCTCGGTGGCCAGGTTGTTGAAACCGCCGGGGAACAGGTTGGTGTCGACCGGGGCCAGCTTGTAGCCGGCGTTGCGCAGGTCTACCGAGCAGTAAAACGGCGGCGTGTGTTCCTGCCACTCGAGGCGGAACCAGCGCTCGATCGCCGGCGTGGCCTCGATAATCTTTTTCTCCAGGTCGAGCAAGGGACCGGAGCGGGCAGTGACAAGGTTCGGAACCATGAATGAACTTCCTTCGTTTTGGTCTTCTTGTTAAAAATTGTAGTAAGCATACATCGGGGCGTCATATGAAATTTTAAAGGCCGCGCTGCCTGAATGGATAAAAAAAAGGCGACCCGAAGGCCGCCTTTCCCTGGCTTACCTGCTTTTATTGCAGGATTCTTATGCGTGGTAAGCCGATTCTCCATGACTGGTGATGTCCAGCCCTTCCCGCTCCTGCTCTTCCGGCACGCGCAGGCCGACCAGCAGGTCGACCACCTTGTACGCGATGAATGCGACCACGGCCGACCACACGATGGTGGTCGCCACGGCCTCCGCCTGTACCAGCAACTGCGACCCGATCGCGTAGGGATCGGCCGACAGCTTGTTCGTCACATAATCGAAAATGCCCTGCCCGCCCAGCTGCGGCGCCGCGAACACGCCGGTCAGCAGCGCGCCGAGGATGCCGCCCACGCCGTGCACGCCGAACACGTCGAGCGAATCGTCGGCGCCCAGCAGGCGCTTGAGGCCGTTCACGCCCCACAGGCAGACCACGCCGCCCAGCAAGCCGATCGCCAGCGCCCCCATCGGTCCGACGAAACCGCAGGCCGGCGTGATCGCCACCAGCCCGGCCACCGCACCCGAGGCCGCGCCCAGCATCGAGGGCTTGCCCTTGAACACCCATTCGCCCAGCAGCCAGGACACGGCTGCGGCGGCGGTGGCCAGCATGGTGTTGATGAAGGCCAGCGCGGCGGCATCGCCCGCTTCCAGCGCCGAGCCGGCGTTGAAGCCGAACCAGCCCACCCACAGCAGCGAGGCGCCGATCATGGTCATCACCAGCGAGTGCGGGGCCATCGATTCACGGCCGTAGCCGATGCGCTTGCCGACCACGAAGGCGCCGACCAGTCCGGCCACGGCCGCATTGATGTGGACCACGGTACCGCCGGCAAAGTCCAGCGCGCCCTTCTGCCACAGCCAGCCGCCCTTGGCGCTTTCCGTTGCCAGCGTGGCGGCGTCCTTGATGCCGTCCGGACCCGGCCATGCCCACACCATGTGCGCGATCGGCAGGTAGGCGAAGGTGAACCACAGCACCGTGAACAGCAGCACCGCCGAGAACTTCATGCGCTCGGCGAAGGAACCGACGATCAGGCCGCAGGTGATGGCGGCGAAGGTGCCCTGGAAGGCGACGTAGATAAATTCGGGAATCGCGACGCCCTTGCTGAAGGTGGCGGCGGTGGCGAAGCTGCCGGTGGCCGGATCGAAGATCCCGCGCAGCATCAGCCGGTCCAGTCCGCCGATGAAGGCGTTGCCCTCTGTGAAAGCCAGCGAATAACCGTACAGGCACCACAGCACGATGATGACCGAGAAGATCATGAAGACCTGCAGCAGCACCGACAGCATGTTCTTGGCGCGCACCAGGCCGCCGTAGAACAGCGCCAGGCCGGGGATCGACATCATCACCACCAGCAGGGTGGCGACGATCATCCATGCGGTATCGCCCTTGTTGACGACGGGGGCCGCATAGGCCGGCAGGGC
Source organism: Pseudomonadota bacterium (assembly GCA_023389425.1). GTDB lineage: Bacteria > Pseudomonadota > Gammaproteobacteria > Burkholderiales > Burkholderiaceae_D > Telluria. The sequence goes on from JAEWEK010000142.1 coordinate 15,105, forward strand.
CAGCGCCAGCGCGCCGAGGGCCGCGAGGGCGCGGGTGAGGAATGCTTTCATGGTGTCCCTTTCAGAGTGCTTCGTTGCCGGTTTCACCGGTACGGATACGAACGACTTGCTCGAGGGCGGAAACGAAGATCTTGCCGTCGCCGATCTTGCCGGTGCGCGCGGCCAGCTCGATCACCTCGACCACCTGCTCGACCAGGCTGTCGTCCACTGCCGCCTCGATCTTGATCTTGGGGAGGAAATCGACCACGTATTCCGCGCCGCGGTACAGCTCGGTGTGGCCCTTCTGGCGGCCGAAACCCTTCACTTCCGTCACCGTCATGCCGTGCACGTTGATGGCCGACAACGCCTCGCGCACCTCGTCCAGCTTGAACGGCTTGATGATCGCTGTAATCATTTTCATGGCATACCTCGTCTTAGAAAGTCTTGGAAAGCGACAGCACCGCCGCCGACTTGCCCAGGTTCTCGCCGCCCGGCGCACGGTAGGCGGTGGTGGTGGTCTTGACCCAGGCCAGCGCCAGCGTGGCCACGCCAAGGTCCTTGGACAGGCCGATCTTGTAATCGGTGTAGGACAGGGCGTCGTTGTGGCGCACGTCCTGGCGGCCGACGTGCAGCTGCACGGTCACGCCGTCGAGGCCGGTCTCGAGATTGGCGCCGAGGTCCAGGTAGCCGCTATGCTTGCTGTCGGGCGCGCCGAACAGGTCGGTCATGCTGCTGGAGTACTTGACGTAGGCCGGGCCGAATCCCAGCTGGCCGTACAGCTCGAAGGTATTCGCGCTCGGCTTGAGCCCATTGCCGGGGTAGAGGTAGTAGAGGCCGCCGACGTCGTAGCTGACGCCGTTGCCCAGGTCTCCCTTCTTGCCACCGTAGATGTCCCATTCCACATTGCCCGAGCCGCCGCCGTCGTGGATCCACTTGATGGTCGACAGCCAGGTCCCGGCGTACAGCCCGGTCGG
>JAEWEK010000113.1 GCA_023389425.1 Pseudomonadota bacterium
TGACGCGGCGTTCGCCGGACTGGATCAAGCTCAAGTGCCAGTTGCGGCAAGAGTTCGTGATCGGCGGCTACACCGACCCGCAGGGCTCGCGCGTCGGGATCGGTGCGCTGCTGCTCGGTTACCACGACCAGGACGGGGTGCTGCAATACGCCGGCAATGTCGGCAGCGGCTTCGACAGCAAGACCTTGCTCGATCTGCTGAAGAAACTGCAGGCGCTCGATACCGACGTCAGCCCCTTCCCGGCGCGCGCGGTGCCGGGGCGCAAACACCATTGGGTCAAGCCGACACTGGTTGCCGAAGTGAGTTTTTCGGAATGGACCAATACCGGCTCGGTACGGCATCCCGTGTTCCAGGGCTTGCGCAGCGACAAGCCGGCCAGGAAAATCACCCGCGAGGAGGCCAAGCACGTGGAAGACGTCGAACCAGCCCAGCCGAAAGGCGCTGTCCCGGTGGCGAAGATTCCGGCGACCATGAAAGTGACGCACGGCGAGCGCGTGATCGACCCGATGACGGGCCTGACCAAGCTCGACATGGTGCGCTATTACGCCTTGGTGGGCGAGCTGATGCTCGGGCACCTGAAGGGCAGGCCGCTCGCGCTGGTGCGCGCACCGGCCGGCGTCGGCGGGGAACTGTTCTTCCAGAAGCACACGGACGTGCGCAAGCTGCCCGGCGTGGTGCACATGCCGGAGGAACTGGATCCGGGCGATCCGCCGATGCTCGAGATTGTGTCGGTCGAGGGCATCCTGTCGGCCGCGCAATGGAACGTGATCGAGTTTCACACCCAAAATGCCGTGCGCAAGTCCTACGAGACGCCGGACCGGATGGTGTTCGACCTCGATCCGGGCGAGGGCGTGCAATGGAAGACCATGCAGGAAGCGGCGCAGCTGATGCATGCATTTCTCGACGAGCTGGGGCTGCCGAGTTTCCTGAAGACCAGCGGCGGCAAGGGCTTGCACGTGGTGGTGCCGGTGAAGGGCAAGCTCGGCTGGGATGAGGTGAAGGCGTTTTCGCAGGCGATCGTGCATCACCTGGCGTCGACCTTGCCGGACCGCTTCGCTTTCAAGAGCGGGGCGAAGAATCGGGTGGGCAAGATCTTCATCGACTATCTGCGCAATGGGCGCGGGGCGACCACGGCCTGTGCATGGTCGGCGCGGACCCGGCCGGGCCTGGGGATTTCAGTGCCGCTGGACTGGGAGGAGCTGGCGCATGTGAAGTCGGGCGATCAGTGGAACGTCGGCAATGCGCACACGCGCCTGGACCGTGGCAACGAGCCGTGGGCCGGCTATGCGAAGGCAGCGAAAACCCTGACGGCGGCGATGAAGGTGCTGGGCATGCCACGGGCCTAGGCCACGCTTGCCCAGCCTAGGCGTCTTCGTTCTTGACGATGCCGCGGACATTGGTGCACATGAGCGCCACCTGCAGCGTGATGAGCGCCCAGGCTTCGTCATGCCATCCCCAAATGATCCACAGAATATTGCTGAGGATGAAACTGCAGAAACCCAGTACCCGCTTGCCCGCGCGCTTGGAGCCGATCAGGTAGGAGGACAGCAAGGTGACGGCCATCGCCGGCCATTGCAGCAGGTCGATCAAGTCATCCATGCGGCCTCACGCCGCCGATTTGCGGCGCGCGGGGGCCTTGGCCGGTGCGCTGGCCTTCGATGTACTCGATGTCTTGGCGGCAGCGGCACGCCGGGCCGGCGCTTTGTCTTCGTTGGCGGCGGCCCGCTTGGCCGGGGCCTTGCGGGCCTTCGGCGCGGGGGTTTCTTCCTCGTCCGCGCCTTCCTGCACTTCCGGTTTCTTGCCCAGGCTGGCCTGCAGCAGCGACACCAGGTCGATGACGTTCGACGTCGCCGCGCGTTCGCGTTCCGGCGCGGCGCTCGTGATGCTGTGCGTTTCGTTGGCGGCGATCTTCTGTTCGACCAGCGCCATCACGTCTTCGCGGTAGGTGTCGTGGAATGCTTCCGGATCCCAGTCCTCGCTCATGCCGTCCACCAGCGCCTTGGCCATCTGCAATTCCTTGCTGGAAATGGTCGCGCTCTTCGCATCCGGCGCGGGAATCTTCAGTTCTCCCGCATCGCGGATCTCGTCGGCATAGCGCAGGGTGTTCATCACGATCGCGTCGCCCACGCACACCAGCGCCGCCAGGTGCTGCTTGACCCGGATGACGACGCGCGCGATGCCGATCTTGCCGGTGGCCTTGAGCGTTTCGCGCAGCAGCGCATAGACCTTGTCGCCGCCCTTGCCGGGCGCGAGGTAATAGGGCTGGTCGTAAAACAGCAGGGGGACTTGTTCGGCGTCGACGAAGGCGGCGATGTCGATGGTCTGCGTCGCTTCCGGATTGGCGCGCCGCAGGTCCTCGTCGGACAGCACCACGTATTCGCCCGGCGTGTATTCGTAGCCCTTGACGATCTCGTCCCAGGGCACTTCCTTCTGGTTGTTCTTGTTGTAGCGCTTGAAGCCGACCGGGGAGAAGTCGCGCCGGTCGAGCATGCTCAGGTCGAGCCCTTTCGAGCTGACGGCCGGATACATTTCGACCGGGATATGCACCAGCCCAAAGCTGATGGCCCCTTTCCACATGCTGCGTGCTGCCATGGTCGGCTCCTTTCCTTTACTCGCCGACGGTGCCGGTGACGGGGAGGATCACACCTGTAATGTAGCTCGAACATGCCGAAGATGCGAGGAACACATAAGCCGGGGACAATTCCTCCGGCTGGGCGGGGCGCTTGAAGGTGGTGCTGGCGCCGAAGTCCTTGACCTTGTCCGGCGACTGGTCGGCAGGGTTCAGCGGCGTCCACACCGGCCCCGGCGCCACCGCGTTGACGCGGATACCCTTGTCGATCAGGTTGGCGGCAAGCGACATCGTGAAGGCGTGGATCGCGCCCTTGGTGGCGGAATAGTCGAGTAATTGCTTGGAGCCCTTGAGGCCGGTGACGGACCCCGTGTTGACGATGGCGCCTCCGCGCCGCATGTGCGGCAGGCAGGCCTTGGCCATGTGGAAGTAGCCGTAGATATTGGTACGCATCGTCAGGTCGAGCCGGTCATCGGTGATGTCGGCGATGTCGGCCGCGTGTTCCTGGAAGGCCGCATTGTTGACCAGCACGTCCATGCGGCCCCATTGGGCGACGATCTTGTCGACGGCTTCCTGGCAAAACGCCATGTCGCGCACGTCGCCCGGGATGGTGATGCAGCGCCGGCCTTCGGCCTCGACCCAGCGCCGGGTTTCGGCGGCGTCCTCGTGTTCGTTGAGGTAGAGGATGGCGACGTCGGCGCCTTCGCGCGCATACAGCACGGCGACGGCGCGGCCGATGCCGGAGTCGCCGCCGGTGACGATGGCGACCTGGCCCTCCAGCTTGCCGCTGCCCTTGTAGTGCTCGGCCATGAACTTCGGCTTCAGTTCCATCTGGGCTTCGAGGCCCGGTTTGACGAGGTGTTGCTGCGGCATCGGCGGGGCGGGCTGCTGGATCCCGGTCTGCACCGCGTCCTTGCTTTCCTCCTTCTGCATGCTGCCGTCGCGCTGGTCCTGGCGGCTCTGGATCGCTTGCTGCTGCCTGGCCGTATCGTCCTGGTTTGCCATCGTTGGGTCTCCCGTTCTTGCTCGTTGCCGGAACAGGGGAGTATTGGCCGGGCGCCGCCTGGCGACCGTGCGCTTACACACAGAGCGGGCATCGGGGGGCGCGGGCTTGCACCAAGGCTGGACTGAAGGCAAGGACAATATGCACCAAAATGGTGCATTTTTGACGCTTGCACGGTGCAGCTGGAAGCGGCGTTCGCGCCCCAGCCGCTGGCCGCTTACACCTGCTCCGGCTTCTCGGTACGCGGCGCCAGCTTGACCGGGGCGGCCTTGGCCGGGAAACGCGCCTCGCGGCCTTGGTAGACCTTGGCGATGGCCGCCATGTCCGCGTCCTCGTCGCCGCTCAGCGTGATGTAGTCGACCACGCCGAGTTCCCTTGCGCGGTAGTCGATAAAGCACAGCAGCACCGGCACCCTGGCGGCCAGGGCGAGGCGGTAGAAGCCGCTTTTCCAGTGCGGACGGTAGCTGCGCGTGCCTTCCGGCGTGATGGCGATCCAGCACCAGGGCGACTCGAGCATGTTCCGCGCCAGCGTTTGGGTGGCGCCCTGCGGCGCGCTGCGGTCGATCGGGATGCCGCCCCAATAGCGCATCACCGCGCCCATCGGGCCGCGGAACAGCGAGTCCTTCGCCAGCCAGCGGAACTGCATCCCGATGCTCCACTTGGCGAGCAGGCCGACGACGAAATCCCAGTTCGAGGTATGCGGGTAGACGACGGCGATTCCATGCGGGCCGGGCAGTGGCTTGTACAGCACGTTCCAGCCAAACAGATTCATGATCCGCAGCGCCGTTCGCTGGCCCCAGGTGGGCAGCTCCGCAGGCCGCAGCAGGTAATCGCTCATTGTTTCTCCCGATGGCCGAGGGCCACTGTCTCGTATTATTGTCGCCGATTAAACTTGGTTTCGCCGAGGAAAATCAGCGCTGAATTCTATAGCGGGCGCCAAGGTGCGACAAGCACAGGGCTGGAATGGCCGCGCCGGGCCGGGTATCATGCTGCCAATTTGACACACCGACCGGAGAGCGCGTATGGACGCCACGATTTATCACAATAGCCGCTGTGGCAACTCGCGCAACACGCTGGCGCTGCTGCGTGAGCACGGCATCGAACCACGCGTTGTCGACTATCTGGTCACGCCGCCCTCGCGCGCCGAGCTGCGCGACATGATCGCGAAAGCCGGGTTGACGGTGCGCGCGGCGATGCGCGCCAAGGAGGCGCTGTACACGGAACTGGGGCTGGACGATCCGGGGCTGTCGGACGAGGCGCTGCTGGACGCGATGCTGGCCAATCCGATCCTGATCAACCGGCCGTTCGTGGTGACACCGAAGGGTGTGCGGCTGTGCCGTCCGCCGGAGCTGGTGAACGACATTCTCTGAGCGCCGCCGGGGGCGCGCCGGCTAGTGCTGCACCGCCCCGATATCGATGCCTTTTCCGCGCGCGTTGCCCTCGAAGTCGAGGTCCGCGCCATCGGCGGCGCGCACGCCTTTTCCGACAGCAGGCGAGGTCGCGCCCGGCCGGAAATCCGACCTGCCCTTGCGGTCGTAGGCCACG
>JAEWEK010000211.1 GCA_023389425.1 Pseudomonadota bacterium
GTGCGCGCCCGTGCGCTGGCCAAGCGCCTCGGCTGCGACCTGGCGATCATCGACAAGCGCCGTCCGAAGGCCAACGTCTCGGAAGTGATGAACATCATCGGTGAAGTGGCTGGCCGCAACTGCGTCATCATGGACGACATGGTGGACACCGCCGGCACCCTGACCAAGGCTGCCGAAGTGCTGAAAGAGCGCGGCGCCAAGAAGGTGGTCGCTTACTGCACGCACCCGGTGCTGTCCGGTCCGGCAATCGACCGCATCGCCAATTCGCCGCTGGACGAACTGGTGGTGACCGACACCATCCCGCTGACCGCTGCGGCCCAGGCCTGCAGCAAGATCCGCCAGCTCACCAGCGCACCGCTGCTGGCCGAGACCTTCAAGCGGATCGTGAAGGGCGACTCGGTGATGTCGCTGTTCACCGACTAAGCAGTTTCAGATTCATTTGCGCGGCGCGCGGGGCAATATTGCCTTGCGCGCCGTTGTAGTTTCCGGATTTTCTTGAGCGCGTTTTGCTCAAGCCTGGCAGTCCCTGGTCGCGGGGGCTGCTGCAACCTGGGCCACGGGCCAGGGACAGGGTGTCCCTGGCAGTCGAGCCCGACATTTTTGGAGTTTTCCATGAAAGTAGTCGCATTTGCACGTACCCAGCAGGGCACCGGAGCGAGCCGCCGCCTGCGCAACGCTGGCCAGACCCCTGGCATCATCTACGGTGGCAAGGAAGAGCCGCAGCTGATCGCCATCGATGGCAACGCGCTGTTCCACGCGCTCAAGAAAGAAGCCTTCCACGGTTCGATCCTGGACATGGAAGTTGACGGCAAGGTCCAGCAAGTCCTGCTGCGCGATTTCCAGATGCACGCATTCAAGCCGATCGTCATGCACGCTGACTTCCAGCGCGTCGACGCATCGCAGAAGCTGCACACCAAGGTCGCCCTGCACTTCGTCAACGCAGAAGTCTCCCCGGGCGTGAAGTTCGGCGGCGCGATCGTGTCGCACGTGCTGAACGAACTCGAGATCGAGTGCCTGCCGGGCCAGCTGCCGGAGTTCATCACCGTTGACCTGTCGAAGATCGAAGCCGGCGGCTCGATCCACACCGACGACCTGCAACTGCCGACCGGCGTGAAAGCGCTGACCCACGGCCAGAACCTGACCGTCGCCACCGCATCGGTGCCGGCTGGTGCAGCCGCTGCCGAAGCTGCTGCCGCAGAAGAGAAGAAGTAATCTGCCGCCGCAGCGATGCGGCTTGCAGCGAAAACCCGCCGCGGCTTGCCCGGCGGGTTTTTTGTTGTGGATCGCCCGGCACGGCAATCCCGCTCCTCTCGGCAGTGAATGAAACTTTGCTCGACGAGAGAACGTCGTCCTCGCGAAAGCGGGGACCCCATTTTGCTTGTGCCAGCCGACAACGCCAGACTGATCGTGCACTCGGCATTTGCGATAATGCTGTTTTCCTCTACTCACCGATACCCATGTCCATCCGCCTGATCGTCGGCCTTGGCAACCCAGGCCCGGAATACGAACAAACCCGCCACAACGCCGGCTTCTGGCTGGTCGACAACCTGGCCAATACCTTGCCGGGCTGCCGCCTGCAGCGCGAGTCGAAGTACAACGCGATGCTGGCAAAGTCCACCATCTCCGGCAGCGAAGTCTGGCTGCTGGAACCGCTGACCTTCATGAACCGTTCCGGCCAGTCGGTCGGCGCGCTGGCACGCTTTTTCAAGATCAAGCCGGAAGAAGTGCTGGTCGTGCATGACGAGCTGGACATCGCCCCCGGCGTCGCCAAGCTGAAGAAGGGCGGCTCATCCGGCGGGCACAATGGCCTGAAGGACATTACCGCTGCCCTCGGCACCCAGGATTACTGGCGCCTGCGCCTGGGCATCGGCCACCCGCGCAACCTGCAGTCGCAGCAGGCCGTGGCGGACTTCGTGCTGCACCGCCCGCGCAAGGAAGAACAGCCGCTGATCGACGAATCGATCGACAAGAGCCTGCGCATCATTCCGCTCGTCGTCGAAGGCAAGTTCGACGTGGCGATGATGCAATTGCATACCGCCTGATCCCGCGCCGGCTGCCGCGTCAAGTGCCGCTGATGACGAGCTGGCTGCGCAGGTCGCGCCGCATCCGTTCCAGCAGCGGCGCCATTTTTTGGTACTCCGCTGCCGCGCACACCGCGCCCTCATGCGTGAAGCGCAAGCTGCGCCTTACCGACACGACGCTCCCCTTCCTGCTGTAGGCCGCGCGATAGCTGAAGTTGCGGTCGCCGATCGCCACGTCCGGCGGCAAGGCCAGCACCCGCACACCGCGCGGCAAGCGGATGCCGAGCTCGTCCTGCGTATCGATGGCCGGACAGATGAAGTCCTGCCGCCTTTCCTGCTCTTGCGCCAGCTCGGACACTGCCTGGTCGAGCCCGCCCCAGTAGCTGAAGCTGGTCGCCAGCCCGACCGGACCGGGCAGGCTGGCGAAGTGTTCGCTCGTTCCCGAAAACGTCATGCTGTACTCGTCGCCGCTGCCATCCGTGCTGCCGGCGTCGAAGCTGCCGGTGCCGGTCTGCCCCAGGCCTTGCAGCATGCGCGCGACAAATTGATCGCGATCGGCCGGGCTGGTATCGCGCACCGCCTGCCGATATGGCTCCGCGATGGCGCCCGACATCGTCTTGTTGACGGTGAAGCGACTTCGGCCATCGTCCAATACCTCGAATACGGCCCTGGTCCGCTCGCGCTGATGCTGCACCGAGGGCGTCGATACGAGCTTGCCGCTGTCCAGCAGCAGGGCAGGCTTGCCGAGGCCGCCAGGCGGCAGATAGCCCGCCGACACCGACTGCGCCGTCGAATCCAGGTACAGGTTCAGGCCCGGCAGAAAATTAATCATGTGGTTCAGGATGCCGAAGGTTGGCGTGCGCGGCAGGCGATACGCGCTGCCGTTGTTGACGAGCGCTTCGGTGCTGTCGATGCCCACTGCCGACAGCAAGGCGTGCAGCAGCACCGCGTGATCCTTGCAGTCGCCGTATCGCTTGCGCAGCACCGCGCTTGCCGCGTGCGCGACGACGCCACCCGGCCCGACATACACCGCGACGTAGCGGATATGGCGCCGTACCCACTCCGACAGCGCGATGGCCTTGGCGCGCGGATCCGCCAGCCCCGCCGTCAACTGGTAGGCCAGTGCGGCAATATCCGCGTCAACGGCCGCCGCGCCTTCGCCGACTGCGCGAAACGCGCGCGCGAACCCCGCGTAATCGGGGAAGGTGGAGATCGCCAGCCGCTTGCCGTAATCGAAATAACTGACGGAGTTGGCCTCGATGCGCTGGTTGTCGCCGGCGACATAGCGCCAGTGGTAGCGCTTGCGCTCGGGCGGATCTTCCGCAGGCAGTGGCAGGAAGCCGACAGCATCGGCATACAGCGTCATCGATTTCGGCACGTCGTAGATCAGCTCGAATTGCTGGTTCTGGTAAAAGCCGCTGGCGGACAGGTCGTCGAACTGCCCGGGAAGCAGGGGCGTATGCCGATGGACGACGTAGTGCAGCACCAGCTGGTCGCCCACGGCAACTTGCGGGAACACGACGACTTTGGAGCGCGTGTCGCGGAACATCGGCGCGTCGCTCGCGCCGAGTTCTTCCTGGTCCCGGATCTGTCCGGCTTCCACCAGAACGCGCGCTCCGTCTGGCTTCTGCGTGAAGGCTTCCACCGCCAGCACCTCGTCCAGGCTGCGGTTGTAGCTGATGTAGTACTGGCTTTCCGCGACGATGGCGCGCGGTTCGGCGATGGTGCGGACGATGTCGACAGTGACCGTGTAGCTGCCGTCCGCTTCCACCACGAAATGCTGGATGGACTTGTTGATGACCATCGAGGTATCCGTCCCGCTGTCGCGCGCCGCCGTGCCCGCGCATGGCGCGAACAGAAGCCACAGCAGCAAGATACATCGCAGGAACATCGCAGCCTCCGCAAACCGTACCGACGAGCAGATGCTACGCAGCGCGGACGTTTGCCGCTTGAGCCTGCGCAAGCGTGCGGCTCCTGCGATAATTTCGCGCATGAGTGCACTTTCCTTCCACGCCGGACCGCGGGCGCTGGCCCACATTCGCATGCACGGCTTGCGCGCGGAGGACGTCGCGATCGTCCCTGCCGCCGCCGGCGGCCCGAAGGGACTGATCTTCCAGCACCTCGACCAGTGGCTGTTCGGCGACTGGCTGCCGCAGGCGCCGCGCGAGCGCACCCTGATCGGTTCCTCGATCGGCGCCTGGCGCATGGCCGCCGCATGCCAGGGCGATCCAAGGAAAGGCATCGCCAGCCTTGGACAACTCTACAGCGGCCAGCGCTACACCAGCGCCAGGCCGACGCCGGACGAAGTCGGCCAGGTGGTGCAGGAGCTGCTGCACGAATTCGTCGCCGGCCACGAAAGCGACATCGTCAATCACCCGCTGTATCGGCTGCACCTGATCACGGTGCGCGGCAGCGGCGCCCTGGCGCAGGCACTGCAGCCGCGGGCGCAACAGCTCGGCTTCGCGCGCGCGGCCCTGCGCAACCTGGCCTCGCGCGAGCGGCTTGGCACCTTGCTGGAACGCGTGGTGATCGGCGACAGCCGCGCCCAGGCGCCGTGGCTGCGCCAGCGTTTCGACAACTTCACAACGCATTTCTCCGCGCTGACAGAGCGCAACCTCGGTCCCGGCTTGCTTGCCTCCGGCACCTTGCCGCTCATCATGAAACCAGTCAGCGACATCGCCGGCGCGCCGCCCGGCTGCTACTGGGATGGCGGCATCATCGATTACCAGCTGGCCCTGCCATACTCGCGCGTCGGCGACATCGTGCTGTATCCGCATTTCAATGAACACATCGTGCCAGGCTGGCTCGACAAGGCCTTGCCCTGGCGCCGCGCCGCCCGCGGCCCGCATCGTGGCTGGCTCGACAACGTGCTGATCGTGTCGCCCTCGCAAGAATTCAAGGCCCGGCTCCCGCGCGGAAAACTGCCCGACCGCAGCGACTTCAAGTTCTACGCCGATGACCAGGACCGGCGCATCCGCCTGTGGCGCCAGGCCATGGCCGAAGCAGAGCGCCTGCGCGACGCGCTGGCCGCATTCGCCGAGCGCCCGGACCTGTCGCGCATCCGCCCGCTTTGAACGACGATGCAGGCCGGATGAGGCGGGATTTGCGGCATTTGGCGCCGGACCCGGTTACAATACGAGGTTTCGTCATTCGAACCTGAAAGTCTTCCCATGAGTCTCAAATGCGGCATCGTCGGCCTGCCCAACGTCGGCAAGTCCACCCTGTTCAACGCCCTGACCAAGGCCGGCATCCCGGCTGAAAACTATCCGTTCTGCACGATCGAGCCGAACGTCGGCGTGGTCGAGGTGCCTGACCCGCGCATGGGCAAGCTGGCCGAGATCGTCAAGCCGGAGCGCATCGTCCCCGCCATCGTCGAGTTCGTCGACATCGCTGGCCTGGTGGCCGGCGCATCGAAAGGCGAGGGCCTGGGCAACCAGTTCCTGTCGCACATCCGCGAGACCGACGCCATCGTCAACGTCGTGCGTTGCTTCGAAGACCCGAACGTGATCCACGTGGCCGGCAAGGTCAGCCCGATCGACGACATCGAAGTGATCCAGACCGAACTGGCGCTGGCCGACATGGGCACCGTCGAAAAGGCGATCCACCGCGAGCAGAAGAAGGCGCGTTCGGGCGACAAGGACGCGGCCAAGCTGGTCGCCATCCTCGAACGGATCATGCCGCAGCTGGACGAAGGCAAGCCGGTGCGCGCCATGGGCTTCGACGCCGAGCAGATGGAACTGATCAAGCCGCTGTGCCTGATCACCTCCAAGCCGGCCATGTACGTGGCCAACGTGTCCGACAACGGCTTCACCAACAATCCATTCCTGGACAAGCTGACGGAATACGCGAAGTCGCAGAACGCGCCGATCGTCGCCATCTGCGCTGCCATCGAGTCGGAAATCGCCGACCTCGAGGACGAAGACAAGGAAGCCTTCCTGGCCGACATGGGCATGGAAGAGCCGGGCCTGGACCGCCTGATCCGCGCCGCCTACAAGCTGCTCGGCCTGCAGACCTACTTCACTGCCGGCGTGAAAGAAGTGCGCGCCTGGACCATCCACATCGGCGACACCGCCCCGCAGGCGGCCGGCGTGATCCACACCGACTTCGAGCGCGGCTTCATCCGCGCGCAGACCATTTCCTTCGACGACTACATCACCTACAAGGGCGAGTCGGGCGCAAAGGAAGCCGGCAAGATGCGCGCCGAAGGCAAGGAATACGTGGTCAAGGATGGGGATGTGCTGAACTTCCTGTTCAACGTCTGAGTTCGCAATCGGAATCCGCCGGATCCCGATGGAAAAAGCCCCAGTGCCAATGGCCCCGGGGCTTTTTTGTCGGTCAAGTTTTCCCGGGAAGCGCGTCGGCCTGGCTCTGCTTGTCTTTCCAGCCGCCGCCCAGCGCCTTGTACAAGGACACCGTCGCCTGCAGGCGCTTCAGTTTCAGTATCCCCATATCGTTCTGCACGTCGGACAAGGCGCGCTGCGTATCCAGCACGGTCATGAAATCTTCGGCGCCAACCTTGTAACGGATTTCCGACAAGTTATAGGCCTCGCGTGCCTGCTCCAATTCAGTCGTCTTCAAGCGCCGTTGCTCATCCAGGCTGTGGATCTGGCCCAGCGCCCTGTCCACTTCCGACAAGGCGGAAATCACGGTCGCGCGATACACCTGCACCAGTTCCTGCTTCCGGGCGATGGCGATGTCGCGCTCGCGCTTCAAGCGGTCGCCGTCGAAAATCGGCGCCATCAGCGAGACGCTGACATTGGCGAGCAGGTTCGGTGCATTCAGCAGCGACAGCAAGGCGCTGCTTTGCGTACCGAGGGATCCGGTCAGATTAATGCTGGGGAACAGGTTCGCGCGGGCGACGGCCACGTTGGCATTGGCGGCGGCCAGGTTCGCCTCGGCGCGCCGGATGTCGGGCCGGCGCGTCAGCAGCTCGGACGGCAAGCCCGGCGACACCTCGGGCAAGGTGATCGTATCCAGACCTTCCTGGCCGACGGAGAACGCATCCGGCGTTTTGCCGAGCAGGATGGCCAGTGCCGCCTGCGCTTCGCGTTCCTGCTGCATCAGGGGCGGAATTTCCGCTTCCTGCTGCGCCAGGGCGGAGCGCTGGCGCGCCAGGTCGAGCGGAGAGGCCGCGCCCGCGCTCTTTTGTGCCTCCACCAATTTCAGCACATGCTCGGCATTCGCCACGTGTTCGCGCGCGACGGCCAACTGGTCATGCAAGGACAACACCTGCAGATAGGTCGAGACGATGCCGCTGGTGACCGTCAATGCGACGGTCTGCCGGTCGAAGCGGTTGGCATCGAGCGACGCTTCCGCGGACGCCACGCTGGCCTTGTTCTTGCCCCAGAAATCGACTTCGTAGGACACCTGCAGCACATTGCTGGCGGAGGTGCTTGCCCTGCCGCTGCCAATCGGTACTGCCCGGTTGGCGTCGCTGTACAAATTCGCGGATGGCAGCAAGGACACGCCGGCAATGCGCGCCTCGGCCTCGGCCTGCCGCATGCGCGCGAGGGCGCCCGCCAGCTCGAGATTGCCGGACTGGCCATCCGTGACCAGTTGCGTGAGCGTGGGGCTGCCGAATCGCTGCCACCAGTTCTTGTCCGGCCACTCCTGGTGGTTCGGCGTATCGGACAGCGACCAAGCGGAAGGCAAGTCGACCTTTGGCGGCGGCTCCGCGATGGGAGCATGGCTGGCGCAGCCCGCCAGCACGGTGCAAGCCAGGCCGGACAGGATGGATGGGAGCTTGAAGCTGTGATGCGTCATTGGCGCCTCAGGAACCCGATGAGGCCGGCTTCGTTCCGGAATCGGCCGCCGCCGGCGCGGCAGGCACGGTTGGCGCCGGACCGACCAGCACCTTGTCGCCCACGGCCAGGCCCGACAGAACCTGTGCCTGTTGCGAATCGCGCAATCCAATCTTCACCTTGCGTGCGCTGACGCGGTGGCCGGCATCGAGGACATTGACGCTGTACAGGCCATCGT
>JAEWEK010000140.1 GCA_023389425.1 Pseudomonadota bacterium
TGATCCATCAGGGCAGTGGCGAGAAGATCGAGCAGCCACTGAGCTGGGACGCGGCCGGCAATGCCTATGGCGAGTGGCAGATTCCGGCCGCCGCCAAGCTCGGCGTGTACCAGGTGATGATCGGCTCGCGTCCGTCCGGCCAGTTCCGGGTCGAGCAGTTCCGCGTGCCGACCATGCGCGCCGCCGTGTCCGGGCCGAAGGCGCCGCTGGTGGCGCCGAACGAAGTGACGCTGGATGCGCAGCTGAGCTATTTGTCCGGCGGCCCGGCCGGTGGCGCCGCCGTGACGCTGCGCACCATGCAGGTGGACCGCGGCGTCAGTTTCAAGGGCTACGACGATTTTTCCTTCGCCGCCGGCGACATCAAGGAAGGCACGGTCAAGCAGGGCAGCTTCGACGACGAGGAGGGCGAATGGAACGGGGACGGCGAGGCCGCGCTGGACAGCGAAACGCCGCGCACCCGCCAGCTGGTGCTGGACCGTGCCGGCGGCGTCCGCGTCGTGGTCGACCAGCTCGCGCACAGCGAGCAGCCGAAGGCGCTGCTGGCCGAGCTGTCCTACCAGGACGCCAACGGCGAGACGCAAACCGTGTCCTCGCGCGTGCCGCTGTGGCCCTCGCAATACGTGGTCGGCATCAAGACCGGCGGCTGGCTGCAGGCGCGCGACCAATTGAAGTTCCAGGTCGCGGTGCTGGACGTGGCGGGCAAGCCGGTCGCCGGCGCACGGGTGGCGGTGGACGCGTTCAAGCGCTCCTATCTTTCGCACCGGCGCCGGCTGGTGGGCGGCTTCTACGCCTACGAGAACGTGACGCGCATCGACCGCGTGGGCGAGGCCTGCGCCGGCGTCACCGACGGCCGCGGCCTGCTGCTGTGCGAGGGCAAGGCGCCCGGCGGCGGCAACCTGATCCTGCGTGCGCGCACCGAGGATGGGGCCGGCCGCGCTTCGGTGAGCAATACTAGCGTCTGGATCGGCACCCATGAGGACAACTGGTTCGACGTCACCGACAACGACCGCATCGACCTGCTGCCGGAACGGAAGCGCTACGAACCGGGCGAGCAGATGCGCATCCAGGTGCGCAGCCCCTTCCGCGAAGCGACCGCGCTCATCACCGTCCAGCGCGAGGGCATCCTCGACACCTATGTGCGGCGCATCAGTTCGAAGGATCCGGTGATCGCGCTGCCGGTGAAGGCCTCCTATGCGCCGAACGTGTTCGTGTCCGCGCTGCTGGTGCGCGGACGCGTCGCCGGCGTGGCGCCGACCGCGCTGGTCGACCTGGGCAAGCCGGCCTACAAGCTGGGCATCGCACCGGTGAAGGTGGGCTGGGGCGGGCACGAACTCAAGGTGAGCGTCGAGACCGACAAGCCAGTGTACAAGGTGCGCGAACGCGCGCTGGTCAAGGTCAGGGTGGCGCGGCCCGATGGTGGCGCGCCGCCTGCCGGCGCGGCCGTGGCGATCGCCGCGGTCGACGCCGGCCTGCTCGAGCTGATGCCCAATGAAAGCTGGGACTTGCTGTCGGCCATGATGAATCCGCGCAGCCTGCAAGTGGCGACCTCGACCGCGCAGATGCAGGTGGTCGGCAAGCGCCACTTCGGCCGCAAGGCCGTGCCGCATGGCGGTGGCGGCGGCCGCAGCCAGGCGCGCGAGCTGTTCGAAACGCTGCTGCTGTGGAAGGGCAAGGTGACGCTCGATGCCAACGGCGAGGCCTCGGTCGAGGTGCCGCTCAACGACTCGCTCACCAGCTTCCGCATCGTCGCCATCGCCAGCGTCGGCAGCGGCATGTTCGGCACCGGCCAGGCCGATATCCGCAGCACCCAGGACCTGATGCTGATGTCCGGCCTGCCCAGGCTGGTGCGTGAAGGCGACCGGCTGCGCGCCGGCTTCACGCTGCGCAACGCCACCGCAGCGCCGCTGCAAGTGAAGCTCGGCGCCCAGTACAGCGCCGCCAAGGGGAGCCCGCAAACGCTGCCCGACCAGGCCGTCACGCTGGCGCCGGGCCAGGCGCAGGAAGCCGGCTGGGACATCACCGTGCCGCAGGCCGCGACGCTGCAGTGGGAGGTCACCGCCAGCGCCGGCGGCGCGCGCGACCGCGTCCGCATCACGCAGGAAGTGACGGAGGCCGTCCCGACGCGCACCCTGCAGGCCACGCTGCTGCAACTCGACGGCAAGCAGACGATGACGGTGGAGCGGCCCGCCGATGCGCTGCCGGGCCACGGCGGCGTGCTCGCCAGCTTCAGCCCGAAACTCGGCGGCGAGCTGCCGGGCGTGCGCGAGTACATGCTGATGTATCCCTACACCTGCCTCGAACAGCGCGTGTCGCAAGCGGTGGCGCTGCGCGATCCGAAGCGCTGGTCCGACGTGATGGCCAACCTGGGCACCATGCTCGATGGCGACGGCATGGCCAAGTATTTTTCCAGCATGGACCAGGGCAGCGACAGCCTGACCGCCTATCTGCTGTCGGTGTCGGGCGAAGCCGGGTACGCGCTGCCGGCCGACGCGCGCGAACGCATGGAAGCGGCGCTGCTGGGCTTCGTGCAAGGCCGGATCACGCGCGGCTCCGGCCTCGCGACCGGCGAGCTGTCGGTGCGCAAGCTGGCCGCGCTGGAGGCGCTGTCGCGGACCAAGCCGGTGCGGCCGGAACTGGTGGAATCGTTCGAGATCGCGCCGAACCTGTGGCCGACGTCGGCGGTGATCGACTGGTACCTTGTGCTGCAACGTTCGCCCAACATCCGGGCCCGCGACCAGCGCCTGGCCGAAGCCGAGACGATCCTGCGCGCGCGCCTGAACCTGCAGGGCACGACGATGGGATTCTCGACCGAGCGCAGCGACGACTGGTGGTGGCTGATGGCATCGCCCGACGTCAACGCCAACCGCCTGCTGCTGGCGATGCGCGACAACGCGGCGTGGCAGGCCGACATGGGCCGGCTCGCACGCGGCGCGCTGGGCCGCCAGCAGCACGGGCGCTGGCGCACCACGCTGGCCAATGCCTGGGGCGTGCTGGCGATGGAGAAGTTCTCGAGCAAATTCGAGTCGGTGCCGGTGACCGGCAAGGGCAGCGCGGCGCTGGGCGGCCAGCAGCGCAGCGTCGACGTGCCGGGCGAGGCGCTGTTGCCGTGGCCCGCGCGCGCGTCCGAACTCACGCTGAGCCAGCAGGGCACGGGCAAGCCGTGGGTGATGGTGCAGAGCCGCGCCGCGGTGCCGCTCACCGCGCCGATGTCGTCGGGCTACCGGATCACGCGCACCGTCACTCCGGTCGCGCAGCAGGCGGCCGGCGTGTGGAAGCGCGGCGACACCTACCGCGTCCGCCTCGACCTCGAAGCGCAGTCGGACATGAGCTGGGTGGTGGTGAGCGACCCGATCCCGGCCAGCGCGAGCATCCTCGGCAGCGGCCTGGCGCGCGATTCGCAGATCGCCGTCAGCGAGGAACGCCAGCGCGGCTGGGTGGAGCCGGCTTACATCGAGCGCAAGGCGGACGTGTTCCGCGCTTACTACCAGTTCGTCCCGAAAGGGAAATGGAGTATCGAGTACACGGTCCGCCTGAATAACGAAGGCCGTTTCAGCCTGCCGCCGACGCGCGTCGAAGCGATGTACAGCCCAGAGATGTTCGGCGAGCTGCCCAACGCGCAGGTGACGGTGGGGCGCTGATGAAACGCTGGCTGTTACTTGCGCTGCTGGCGGCGCGCGCGGCGTGCGCTGCGGTGCCGACGCCGGCCGAGGTCAAGGCCGCTTACCGTGCGTCCGATGCGCAGCTGCTCGATCGCCACGGCCAGCCGCTCGAATCGGTGCGCATCGACCTGCATGCGCGGCGCACAGCCTGGGTGCCGCTGGCCGATATCTCGCCCGCGCTGGGCGCGGCGGTGATGCAGGCGGAAGACCAGCGCTTCATGGAGCACAGCGGCATCGATCTCAAGGCGGCGGGCCAGGCGGCATGGGACAACCTGTTCCGCAGCCGTCCGCGCGGCGCGTCCACCATCACCATGCAGCTGGCGGCGCTGCTCGATCCCGCCTTGCGAGGCAGCGCCGACGGCCGCAGCATGACGCAGAAACTCAAGCAGGCATTGGCGGCGCGCGAGCTGGAAGCGGGATGGAGCAAGCAGCAGATCCTCGAAGCCTATTTGAATCTGGTCGGCTGGCGCGGCGACATGGTGGGCATCGGGGCGGCGGCGCAAGGTTTGTTCGGCAAGGCGCCGTCGGGCTTGACGCGCAGCGAGGCGTCGATCCTGGCCAGCCTGCTGCGCGCGCCCGGCGCGCCGGCGCGCGCGGTGGCGAGCCGCGCCTGCGCCCTGGCGCGCGCGATCCAGTCCGCCGACGACTGCGCCGCCGTCACCTGGCAAACCGAGGTCGCGCTCGGCCGGCCGGGCGACAAGGCGATGCAGCAGAGCGCGCAGTCGATCGCGCGCAGGCTGCTGGGCGCGGGCGGCGCATCGGTCAGGAGCACCCTCGACGGCGGCCTGCAGCGTTTCGCCGGCGAGGCCTTGCACCGCCACCTGGCCGAGCTGGCCGAACGCAATGTGGGGCAGGGGGCGGTGCTCGTCATCGACAACGCCAGCGGCGAGATCCTCGCCTGGGTCGCCAATGCCGGCGGCAGCGAAGTGGATGGCGTGACCGCATTGCGCCAGGCCGGCTCCACGCTCAAGCCCTTCCTGTACGAGCTGGCGATCGAACGCGGCTTGCTGACGGCGGCCTCGCTGCTCGACGACAGCCCGGTCGACATCGCGGCCGGCAGCGGCCTGTACGTCCCGCAGAATTACGACAAGGGCTTCAAGGGCTATACCAGCGTGCGCACCAGCCTGGCCAGTTCGCTCAACGTGCCCGCCGTGCGCACGCTGATGCTGACGGGGCTGGACCGATTCTACGAACGCCTGCGCGATCTCGGCATCGACAGCCTGACCGAAGCGGCCGGCTTCTACGGCTACTCGCTGGCGCTGGGCTCCGGCGACGTCTCGCTGCTGGCGCTGACCAATGCCTACCGCACGCTCGCCAACGGCGGCATGGCGGGATCGGTGACCCTGCGTGCCCGCGCGCCGGAAGCGAAGCGTCGGCTGCTCGATGCGCGCGCCAGCTTCATCGTCGGCGACATCCTGTCCGACCGCGGGGCGCGCAGCGTCACCTTCGGCCTGGCGAACGAACTGGCCACCGGCTTCTGGGCCGCCGTGAAGACCGGCACCAGCAAGGACATGCGCGACAACTGGTGCGTGGGATTCTCGGACCGCTACACGGTCGGCGTCTGGGTCGGCAATTTCGACGGCCAGGCGATGTGGGACGTGTCAGGCGTGTCGGGCGCGGCGCCGGTGTGGCGCGACGTGATGGATTATCTGCACCGCGGCCGGCCGGGCGGGGCGCCGGCCGCGCCGCCGGGCGTGCTGCGGCAGACGGTGGCGTTCCGGCCGGCGGTGGAACCGCAGCGGGCGGAGTGGTTCGTGCGCGGCAGCGAAACGGCGCAGGTGGAACTGGTGCCGGCGGGCGCGCGGCAGACCGGCATCGTCTATCCGGTCGACGGCAGCATTCTCGCGGTCGATCCCGATATTCCGGAGGGCCGCGAGCGGGTCATGTTCCAGGCGCGCTCGGCCGCCGGCCTGTCCTTTCGCCTCGACGGCGAGCTGCTTGGCGCCGCCGGCGAAGACTATGCCTGGCGTCCGCGCATCGGCGAGCACAAGCTGGAACTGGTCGATGCGGCCGGCACGCCCAGCGCCGTGGTGCGCTTCGAGGTGCGCGGCAGCGAGCGCAGGGGCTCCCCTTGACATTCTTGACTTTACGGGCTTGCCAAGCCGAGACACTTGGAGTTATAGTCATTTGAATCATTGAGGAAACCCATGCGCGGTCTGTTTGTATTTACCTGGTATTTTCACTTTAGCCATTCCAGCCGTCAGGCGGTGGAGTAGCGGCAGGTTCACGCATCAGCAGAACGAGTCCGACGCAAACATTCCAAAACCGCCAGCGATGGCGGTTTTTTCATTTTTACTGTCCAGAACACGGAGAACCAGCAATGCCACGCACCGACGATTTACGCATCCGCGAGATGAAGGAACTGACACCGCCCGCGCACCTGATTCGCGAGTTTCCGGTGTCGGCGGCGGCGGAGCAGACGGCCGCCAACGCGCGCGTCGCGCTGCATCGCATTCTGCACGGCCAGGACGATCGCGTGATGGTCGTGATCGGCCCGTGCTCGATCCACGACACCAAGGCCGCGATGGAATACGCGCGCCGGCTGGCCGAGCAGCGCAAGCGCCTGGCGGGCGAGCTGGAGATCGTGATGCGAGTGTATTTCGAGAAGCCGCGCACCACGGTCGGATGGAAAGGCCTGATCAACGACCCGTACATGGACAACAGCTTCCGCATCAACGACGGCCTGCGCATGGCGCGCGAACTGCTGCGCGACATTAACGAGCTGGACCTGCCGGCCGGAACCGAGTTCCTGGACGTCATCAGCCCGCAGTACATTGCCGACCTCATCAGCTGGGGCGCGATCGGCGCCCGCACCACCGAGTCGCAGGTGCACCGCGAATTGGCCTCAGGCCTGTCGTGCCCCGTCGGCTTCAAGAACGGCACTGACGGCAACATCAAGATCGCGGTGGAAGCGATCAAGGCGGCGTCGCAGCCGCATCACTTCCTGTCGGTGACCAAGGGCGGCCACTCGGCGATCGTGTCGACCGCCGGCAACGAGGACTGCCACATCATCCTGCGCGGCGGCAAAACGCCGAACTACGACGCGGCCAGCGTGGAGCAGGCCTGCCAGCAGATTTCGGCGATGGGCCTGGCCTCGCGCCTGATGATCGACGCTTCGCACGCCAACAGCAGCAAGAAGCCTGAAAACCAGGTGCCGGTGTGCGCCGACATCGCCAGCCAGATCGCGGCCGGCGACGAGCGCATCGTGGGCGTGATGGTCGAGTCGCACCTGGTCGCCGGCCGCCAGGACCTGGTGCCGGGCAAGGAGCTGACCTACGGCCAGTCGGTGACCGACGGCTGCATCGACTGGGAGACCAGCATCGGGGTGCTGGAAGGCCTGGCCGCGGCGGTGCGCCAGCGCCGTTTGCGCGAGGACGCTTAAACCCGCGGAAGCGTGATCGACGAGCGGGAAATGGACAAAAAAAGCCGCCGATACGAGTCGGCGGCAAGTCTTCCAGTCATCCCATCGGCCCCGGTGCCAACGAATAACCAATGCAAGGTCCGCGTGGAACCTGGGACGATGGCCGGGCGGGGTGCCGGGT
>JAEWEK010000245.1 GCA_023389425.1 Pseudomonadota bacterium
GTGACGAACATCCTGACCCAGGTCGGTTCGTCCGAGCTGCCGTTCGGCGCGATCGCCAACATGCAGGTGCTGTCGGGCGGTTACGGCGCCGAGTTCGGGCGCTCGACGGGCGGCGTCATCAACGTGACGACGCGCAGCGGCGGCAACAAGTTCGAGTTCGGCGGCAAGCTGCAGTACCTGCCGGCCCGCCTGCGCGGCGCGCCGGACAACATCTACTGGCCGCAGACCGGCGCCCACGCGGACACCGACGGCAAGCTGCTGTACTGGAACCGCGACAACAGCACGGCCAGCCATGTGGCCGGCGTGTATGGCAGCGGCCCGATCGTCAAGAACAAGCTGTTCGCCTTCGTCGCGCTGGAACAGACCAACAGCGACAGCCAGGCTGTGTCGGCATCGACCAACTCCAGCGCGGCCACCGCGGCCAAATCCGGCTGGACCGATTCGCGCACCCGCACCGACCGCTACCTGGCCAAGATCGACTGGAACCTGAGCGACGACCATCACATCGAATTCACTCGCCTGTACGACCGCACCATCGGCACCGGCGCATCCTACGGCTACGACTACGCCACCCTGACGCGCGGGAACACCGTCACCGCCGTGACGCCGAAGACCATCAACTGCTGCGGCAGCGGCTCCAATCCGGGCGCCGACGCCAGCATCATCAAATACACCGGCTACCTGAGCGATAACCTGACCGTGACCGCGCTGTACGGCGACACCCATTCCGTCCACCAGCGCATCCCGGTCGGCTACGATCCGACGCTGGCGCAGACTTCCTCGAGCATCACGACCCAGGTCCCGGGGCTGACCTACAACAATCCGCAGACCGTCACCGGCAGCCTGCCGGATCCGCTGTCGTCGGACAGCCAGAAAGGCCTGCGCCTGGACGCGGAATACAAGCTGGGCGCGCATTCGCTGCGTGGCGGCATCGACCGCATCAAGGTCAATTCGCTGGTCGGCAGTGTGCTGGCCGGCGGATATAGCTGGACCTACCGCTACACCACCAACCCGACCCGGCTGATCAACGGCGCCTTCGAAACCACGGCGCAGGGCGGCGGTTACGGGCCACAAGGCTACTACGTCAGCCGCGACCTCAACACCAAGATCGCGCGCCCGAGCAGCACCCAGTCGGCCCAATACATCCAGGATCACTGGCAGGTGGCGCCGAGCGTGCTGCTCGACCTTGGGCTGCGCCGCGAGCAGTTCACCAACTACACCACTACCGGAGACGCCTTCATCGAACAGCGCAACATGATCGCGCCGCGCCTGGGCGTGACCTGGGACGTGATGGGCGACAGCTCGCTGCGCCTGTTCGCCAACGCCGGCCGTTACCACCTGCCGGTGCCGTCCAACCTGTCCAGCAACATGGCCAGCCCGCTGCTGCGCACCAGCCAGTACTTCACCTACACCGGCGTCGACCCGATCAGCGGCGCGCCGACCGGCCTGCATGCGATCAGCAACCCGTACTCGGCCAACAATGCCTATGGCCAGGCTCGCGATGCACGCGAGGTGACCGCGATCGGCCTGAAGCCGCTGTCGCAGGATGAAGTGTCGTTCGGCTTCGAGAAGGCCCTGAGTCATCGCCTGGTCACCGGCGCCAACTTCCTGTACCGCCGCCTGAACGACACCAACGACGACACCTGCGACCAGCGTCCGATCGACGCCTGGGCCGCGCGCAACAACGTCGACACCAGCAACTGGGGCGGTTTCCAGTGCGCGATCATGAACCCGGGCCGCGACAACGACCTGTGGATCGATTTCAAGGACGGCAAGGGCGAGCGCCGCGTGAACATCTCGGCTGCCGAGTGGGGCAACCCGCTGCCGAAGCGCACCTACAAGGCGCTGACGATGTTCGTCGAGCACCCGTTCGCCGACGGCTGGTATGGCAAGCTGACCTACACGCTGTCGGCGCTGAAGGGCAATATGGAAGGCCAGACCGATACCATCGGCGGGGGCGATGTGGCGCTGACGGTCAGCGACGACCACAAGGAGCTGATGTACAACTCCTACGGCTACCTGCCGGGCGATCACCGCCACCAGATCAAGGGTTACGGCTTCGTGCAGGTGACGCCGCAGGTGCTGCTGGGCGCGAATGTGGCGCTGATCTCGGGCGCGCCGCGCAACTGCATCGGCGAACTGCCGGCCAACCTGCAGTTCGCCGACGACTACGGCGCGGCTTACTTCTACTGCAATGGCAAGCCTTCCCCGCGCGGCAGCGCCGGCCGCATGCCGTGGCAGACCCAGCTCGACCTGAACGCCGCCTGGATGCCGGCTTCGTTCAAGGGCCTGAGCCTGAAGGTGGACGTGTTCAACGTGCTCAATCGCCAGACCGTCACCCGCTACAACGAGACCCGCGAAGACGGCAGCGGCGGCATCTCGCGCAGCTACCTGCAGGTGGCCGGCCGCACCGCGCCGCGTTCGGTGCGCCTGAGCGCGGAATACAATTTCTGATCATGGATCGACGCGACTTCCTGCTGAAGAGCGCGGCCGGCTGCGCCTTGCTGGCCACCGGATTGGCGCGGGCAGCGTCCGCGCCGCGCATCGTGATCCCGTCGCAGGCCGGCGGGGCGGCGGTGGCGCAGACCATCGTCGGTCTCAGCTACGAGACCGACAACCTGCGCGATCCGCGCTTCTTTGCAGCCTCCAACACCGGGCTGGTCGACAGCTTCAAGCGTCTCAACCCGGCCGGCGTGCTGCGCCTGGGCGGCAATACCAGCGACCTGGCTCGTCCCGCCGGTTTCGACGGTCCGCTGCCGGTGCTGCATCCGCTGTACCGCGACCGCGAGCGCGTCCAGCCGTATTACGACGTGAGCCCTGAGGCGATCGACGCGCTCGCAGGTTTCCTCGACGCGACCGGCTGGCGGGTCATCTTCGGCATCAACCTGCGCGCGGACAGCCCGGCGCTTGCCGCGCAGTTCGCGGCGATGGTGCGCGCCAAACTGGGCCGGCGCCTGCTCGCCATCCAGCTCGGCAACGAAGCGAACAACTACTTCAAGCGCTACGAGGATTACAAGGCAGCGTGGGACTGCGTGGCAGCGCCGCTCGGCCGCGACGGCATTGCCGGACCGGACACCGGCGCCAACACGGACTGGGTGCAACGCTTCGGCGCCGACGTGCCCGAGTCGCTGCTGCTCAGCCGCCACTACTACCGCGAAGCGGCGGAGCGTGGCTCGCTGGCCGACATCCTGCAGCACGATGCGGAATTCGACGGCGAGGTGGCGACACTGGCCGACGCCGCGCGCAGCCATCGCCATGGCTTCTGGTTGACCGAGACCAATTCCTACTACCGCGGCGGGCGCGATGGCGTCAGCAATACTTTCGCGGCAGCCCTGTGGGGATTGGATTACACGCTGTCGGCGGCATTCAACGGCACCACGGGCGTGTGCTTCCAGGGTGGACCGCGGCGCAGCATCGAAAGCTCGCTCGAAGGCCATAACACGGGTGACCGGCGTACTGTCGACAACAATGTGCTGGCGCGGATCGAGGCCGCGGCCTCGAACTACTCGCCGATCGGTGGCGACCTGGATACCGGCTTCGCGCCGCGGCCCTTGTACTACGGACTGCTGTGCGCGCAGCAGCTGGCGGGCGGACGATTCCACCTGCTGCAGCAGCCGGATTGGCTGCCGGGCGTGCGTGTCTACGCTACCTCGCATGACGACGGCGTTCGCATCGTCGCCATCAACAGCGGTGTGGCCGAGGCGCGCGTGCTGGGCCTGGGCGGCTTGCCGGCGCGGGCCCGCATACGCGCGGCGAAACTGCATGCGCCGGCCATCGATGCGCGCTATGCCCTGGCCTTCGGCGAAGGCGAGCGTGCGCTGGAGCCGGGTGCCGCATGGTCGCTGCGCTACCGCGCGATGCCGGCGGTCGCGCGTGACGGCACCCTCGATGTGGCGCTCGCTGCGGGATCGGCGATGCTGCTCCACGTAGGGTGAAGGGAAAGCCAGTGACGAAACGATTCATGAGCTTGATGACTGGACTGGCGCTGGCCGCT
This sequence comes from Pseudomonadota bacterium, assembly GCA_023389425.1. Lineage (GTDB taxonomy): Bacteria > Pseudomonadota > Gammaproteobacteria > Burkholderiales > Burkholderiaceae_D > Telluria. Next base: position 3,995 of record JAEWEK010000245.1, read on the forward strand.
GCGGGCGGCCTGCCTCTGGCCCATGCCGCAGCCACCGGCGTGGCCGTCAGCGCCGCCACGGCGCAGGCGCCTGCCGCCGTGCTGGCCCTGATGGAGCGCGTGACCGACTGGCAGCTGGCGCACCCGGCCGCCAGCCGCGGCGAAGACTGGACAGATGGTGTCGGCGACGCCGGCTTCATGGCGCTGGCCGGCATCTCGGGCAATGCCCGATACCGCGATGCGATGGCCGCCATGGGCGAAAAGAACCAGTGGAAGCTGGGTGCGCGCTTCTATCACGCGGACGATCATGTCGTGGGCCAGTCCTACGCCGAGTTGTATCAAATGCTGCGCGACCCGAAGATGATCGCGCCAATGCGCGCCCAGTTCGACGCCATCCTCGCGGATCCGCAGGAAGGCACGCTCGACTTTTCGGTGCGCGGCGCGCAGGCGCGCTGGTCCTGGTGCGACGCGCTGTTCATGGGGCCACCCGCATGGGCGCGCCTGTCGCATGTGACGGGCGATCCGCGCTACCTGGAGTTTGCGGTGCGGCGCTGGTGGCAGGCCTCGGACTATCTGTATGACCGGGATGAACGCCTGTATTTCCGCGACAGCCGCTATTTCGACAAGCGCGAGGCCAACGGCAAGAAGGTGTTCTGGGGACGCGGCAATGGCTGGGTGATGGGTGGCCTGGTGCGCATGCTGCAGTACCTGCCGCCCAAGCATCCGTCGCGGGAGCGCTTCGTCCTGCAGTACCGGCAGATGGCGGAGCGGATCCTCGGCTTGCAGCAGCCGGATGGCCTGTGGCGTTCGAGCCTGCTCGATCCGGACAGCTATCCGAACCAGGAGACCAGCGGCACCGGCCTGTACACCTACGCGCTGGCCTGGGGCGTGAACCAGGGCTTGCTTCCGAAGGCGAAATACGGCCCGGCCGTCAAGCGCGCCTGGCAGGCGCTGCGCGCCAATGTGCAGGAGGACGGCAAGCTGATTCATGTGCAGCCGATCGGCCAGGATCCCAAGTACTTCGATCCGCAGTCCACCGATGTCTTCGGAGTCGGCGCCTTCCTGATGGCAGGCAGCGAAATGTATCGCATGGCGCTGGAAGAGGGTGGCACGCCCCTGGTGGCGACGGTCGGCAACGACGCTTCCCTGTTCCGGCCCGAGGAAACGGTCGAATTGCCGCGGGCAGGCGTGGTGGTGATGGATGCGCTGGATTCGCGCGTGTTGCCGACGCAGGCCACCTCGAAAGGTCTGATCTTCCAGGCCGACCTGGCGCCCGGCGAAACCCGGCGCTACCTGCTGTTCCCGCTTGCCCGCGTGCCTGCACAGCCATCCGTGGCCGCACGTGCCCACGCGCGCTTCGTGCCTGAGCGGCTGGACGACTTCGCGTGGGAAAACGATCGCATCGCCCACCGCGTGTACGGCCCGGCCATCATGACGGCGCCCGGAGAAATGCTGGTATCGAGCGGCGTCGACGTCTGGTCCAAGCGTAGCCGCGCGCTGGTGCAGGATGCGTGGTACAAGGCGGGCGACTATCACCTCGACCATGGCCAGGGCCTCGATTTCTACCACGTGGGCACGACGCGCGGCTGTGGCGGACTCGGGATCGTCGATCGCGGCACGCTGTACCCATCGAAGAATTTTGCGAGCTACAAGGTCATCGCGGACGGACCATTGCGCGCCGAGTTCGAACTGCGCTTCGATGCCTGGGACGCGGCCGGCCGCAAGGTCTCGCAAGTGCAGCGCATCTCGCTCGATGCCGGCAGCAATTTCAGCCGCGTCGAAAACCGCTTCACGGCTGCCGGGGTAAAGCCGCTGACGGTAGGCATCGGCATCGCCCAGCGCAAAGGGCAGGGCAGCTACGTCGAGGACGAGGCCGGCTGGATGAGCTACTGGGAGCCGGCCATGGGCGACAAGGGCAGCAATGCCTGCGCCGTCATCGTGCCCGGGGCGACGGGATTCGCGCCGAATGGCGGCAACTACCTCGCCATGGCCAGCGCGACGCCGGGCCGGCCCTTCGTCTACTACCTCGGCGCCGGCTGGAGCAGGAGCGGCGATTTCGCCGACGCCGGCGCCTGGGAGCGCTATGTGCGTGCGACAGCGGCGCGCCTGGCGGCGCCAATCAAGGTCAGCATCACGCACTGAGGACGAGACGATGCGCTGGCTGCTCATGTTCATGTTTGCCCTGGCCGGAGCCGCCCACGCCGGCGATGCATTCGATGCCCTGCGTGAGCGCTGGCAGGTCAAGCTGGTGGGCGCGCCCGGCCTGGACCGGCAGGCGCCCGAGGTGCGGGGCCAGCTGGAGGCACGCGCGCAGGCCGCGCGGCATTGGACAGCGCAGATGCGCACGGGGAGAGATGCGGCGGCGCTGTGGCCGGATGTCGGCGACGCCAGCAACCCGAAGGGGCTGCTGGCATCGGCGACGGTGACTGCCAACGCGGGCCGCCTGCGCCAGATGGCGCTTGCCTGGGCGACGCCGGGCTCGCCGCTGCAAGGCGACCCCCAACTTGCGCGCGCCGTCGTCACCGGCATCGACTGGTTCGTACGCACGCTGTATCGGGACAAGGTGGCGGCATACGGCAACTGGTGGGATTGGCAGATCGGCACGCCGCAATACCTGCTCGATGCCTTGTGCCTGATGAACGGCGAGATGCCGGCGGAGCTGCGCCAGCGTGCGCTGGCCGCCGTGCGCTGGTATGTGCCCGATGCGCGTTACCGGACGAAGCGCGACGGCAGTCTTTATCTGGAGCTGCCGGAAACCGGCGCCAACCTGCTCGACAAGGCCCTGGTCGCGATCCTCGACGGCATGCTGGCGAAGGATGAGGCGCGCATCGAGGCCGGACGCGACGCTATCGGTGGCGCCTTGGAACTCACGACGAAGGGCGACGGCTTCTACCGCGACCACTCCTTCATCCAGCATGAATACGTCCCGTACACCGGCAGCTATGGCGCGGTGGCGCTGGCCGATTTCGCGCGCCTGTCCTATCTGCTGTCCGGCTCGCAGTGGCCGCTGCAGGATCCGCGCGCTGGCCGCATCTTCCTGTGGGCGCGCGAGGCTTACGCGCCGTGGATCGTCGACGGCGCAGTGCCCGATGCGGTGCGCGGCCGGCGCGTCTCGTCGCGCGAGCAGAGCGATCACATGGTCGGGCGGGCGATGATCGCCTCGCTCGCCGTGATCGCGGATGCCGCGCCGCCGGCGGAGTCGGCGCAACTGAAGTCCATGGTCAAGGGCTGGATGGAACGCGACCAAACCTTCGGCGCCGATTATCTGGGCGGTTCGGACGGCACCGGCATGAGTAATGTCGCACTCTACGAGTTGGGCCGGTTGAAGGCGATCGCCGCCGACCCGTCCATCCATCCCGCCGCCGAAGCGCCGGGCGCGCGCCTGTTCCCGTCGATGGACCGGGCCATCTTGCGGGGGCCCGGTTTCGCCGCCGTACTCAGTCTCGCGTCGCCGCGCACGTCGTCCTTTGAATTCGGCAACGGCGAGAACATCAAGGGCTGGTGGAGCGGCATGGGCGTGCTCGATCTCTACGATGCCGACCAGGCGCAGTACGATCACGAATACCGCGCCACCGTCGACAGCGCGCGCCTGTCGGGCACGACGACCGACCATAGCGGCGTCGGACGTCCCGTCGACTGGAAGCAGTACCCAAATACCGAGGCCTGGGCCGGTGGCGCATCCGATGGCCGGGTGGCGGCGCTGGGGATGGCGTTCACGCTGCGCGGGGTGACCGGCTCCGCGCTTCATGGCCGCAAGTCCTGGTTCTTCTTCGGCGACCGCATTCTCGCGCTGGGCTCGGGAATCGGCGGCGCCGATGCAGAGACCATCGTCGCCAACCGCCGCATCAGCGACCAAGGCAGCCTGGCGGTGGATGGCGCCTCGCTGTCCGATGGCAGCCGGCAGGCCGCGCACTGGGCATGGCTGCGCGACCCGCGCAGCGGCAGCCGGACCGGCTTCGTCTTCCCCGCCGGTGCGGATGTGCGGGCATTGCGCGAGACGCGTAGCGGCAGCTGGCGCGAGATCAACGACCAGCAGGGCACAAACAAGGTCAGCGCGCTGTACCAGAGCCTGTCCATTCCGCACGGCGCGCCTGATTACGCCTACTTGATGTTGCCGGTCGCGGACGAGGCGATGACGCGCTCGGCCGCCGCCAATCCGCTTGTTCGCATCGACAGCAACGACGAACAGGCGGCGGCCGCCGAGGACCTGCGCAGCCATGCCTGGTTCGCCAACCTGTGGCGCGCCGGCGCCGCAAGGCGCGAAGGGCGTGCCTACGTTGAGAGCAGCGGTCCGGCCGCGATCGCCGTGGCGGAGGAGGGTGGCAAGCTGCGCGTGAGCGTCGCCGACCCCACGCAGGGCCAGGCCATGCTGGAACTGCGCCTGCGTCGGCCAGTGCGCAAGGTGCTGGCGGCCAGCCCCGGCGTGACGGTCGTGCAGGTTGCGCCGCAACTGCTCGTGCGCATCGACACCGCCGCAGCGGCCGGCGCGAGCTTCCAGCTCGAATGCCTCTTGGACGGGAGCATCGAATGAGTTCCGGCTAAGCGCCCCGTTTTTCCCAATTACCCGGTTTTGACAGAGCCCTTCCACGCAAGGGAGGGCCGCGCTCAGCCCGCGATTTCATCGGCAACAAACTACAACAACCCAAGGAGATGCTTTGAAACTCAAGACTTTGATGGCTGCGCTGGCAGCCGCAGGACTCGCCTCCAGCGCAATCGCCGCAGGACAGGACAGCAGCAGCGCCGCTACCGATGCGAAGATGACCCGCGTCGAGGTCACCGGATCGAGCCTGAAGCGCATCAACGCCGAAACCGCTTCGCCGCTGCAGGTCATCGACGCCAAGGAGATCGAAAACATGGGCGCCCGCACTTTGCTCGAGGTGCTGGACAACCTGCCTGCCGCGCGCCCGGCGCAGCAGGACTTCCGTTCGATGTTCACCGGCTCCGACGGCGCTTCGCAGGCCGACCTGCGGGGCCTGGGCGCACAGGGCACGCTGGTGCTGCTCAATGGCCGCCGCCTGTCCTTCTACGGGGCGCCGGCCGGCTTCCAGACCATGTTCGTGAACATCGACGCGATCCCCGCCGCGGCCATCGAACGCATGGAGATCCTGACCGACGGCGCATCCGCGGTGTACGGATCGGATGCGGTAGCAGGCGTCATCAACGTCATCACCAAGAAGAACTACCAGGGCTTCGAAGCACGCGGCACCACCGATTCGTCGCGCGAGGTCAAGTCATACGGCGAGCACCAGGGCAGCCTCCTGTTCGGCAAGGGCGACCTCGGTAGCGACGGCTACAACGTGTACGGTTCGGTCAACGTCTACCAGCGCGACCGCATTGCGCTGGCGGACACCTACGACAAGCGCCCGCCCTACTTCTACGTCGACAATCCCAACTACATCAACAACTTCAACATCAAGACCGGCACCCAGCCCGGCACCTTCAATCCCGGCACCTTCTTCGTCTTCAACCCGGCCAGGAACAATGCACGCACCCAGCGCGCCGTGGCGGGCTGCACGGCGACCGTCACCGAGGCATCCGGCACCCGCTGCATCTGGGATACCCTGCCGTACCAGTTGGACACCGGGCCGAAGTCCGACCGGATCACTGGCTATCTCGCCGGCCGCATGCGCTTCGAAGGCGGCATGGAAGGCTTCGCGGAGTTCGCCGACACCCATATCCGCATGCACGGCGATAACGGCCCGCGCACCTTCAACAGCGGCAGCACCAGCAACTGGTTCGCGCGGAACACCGGCACCAAGCTCAATACCTTCGTCTATCCTTACCTCGGCCCGAACAACGTCTACCTGAAGGGCAAGCTGGATCCGGACATGGCGGCGATGATGGGCGGCGCCGCCGGCCTGAACTACCTGCTGCAGGACGACCCGAGCCACTTCGGACAAACCAATATCGACGACAGCTACCGCGCCCTGGCCGGCCTGCGCGGCACCGTCTTCGGCGACTGGGACTTCGAAACCGCCGTCGCGGTGGCGGGCAGCCATTCGACGCTGTACCAGACCATCAACGTCAACACGGCGGGTTTCGCCAAGGCCTTCGGCCCGTTCACGGTCGACCCGGTCACCGGCCGCACCTACATCTCGGATAACCCTGCGTACAAGTTCGGCGAGATCAGCGCCGCCAATGCCGCGCTGCTGCGTGCAGCCTACCCGACCTTCGACATCCAGTCCTGGACCAAGCTGATTACCTGGGACGGCAAGCTGGAAGGCACGATCGGCCACCTCGGCGGGCGCGAGGTGCGCGCCGCATTCGGCGCCAACCTGATGCGCGAGAGCTTCTACACGCCGGGTAATACCGACGCCGCGAATGGCTTGATCACGCAGCAGGGCGGCTCCTGGTTCGACGGCAAGCGCACCATCGCCGCGGTGTTCGGCGAAACCGTGGTGCCGCTGACCGACAAGCTGGAACTGAACGCGGCGGCGCGGGTGGACAAGTACCCGAACTTCAAGGCCAACCTGGCGCCGAAACTGGGCGTGCAGTGGCGCGCCCGTCCGGACGTGCTGGTGCGCGGCACCTATTCCGAAGGCTTCCGCGCGCCGAACCTGGCCGAATCCGGTACCGGCGGCGTGTTCGCGCAGGTCGGCGGCATCCGCGATACCGTGCGCTGCGACCAGACCAACGCCATCGCGAAGATGCTGATGAACTCCGTGACGCCGACCGACGTCGCCCTCGGCAAGACCCTGCTCAACTCGAACTGCTCGACCACGGTCGGCGGCCTGACGCCGCCGAACCCGAACCTGCAACCGGAAAAGGCGAAGATCGCCACGCTCGGCACCGTGCTGCAGCCGACCCGCGACATCAGCGTGTCGCTGGACTACTGGATCGTCAACCGTCGCAACGAGATCGTGCGCCAGGACTTCAACGAACTGTTCACCGAGCTGGTGTCGCAGTACGGCCCGGCGCTGGCGGGCACCGACAAGGCGATCCGCAACGACATCACCGACGCCGATCGCGCGAACATGGCGGCTGTCGCGGCGATGTGCGCGAATCAGGCCAATGCGGCAGCTTGTGCCGGCGGCCTGCCTAAGTACACCGTGGGGAATATCGGAGGCCTCATCAACTCGTACATGAACCGCGGCCGCACGCTGGTGGACGGCTTCGACATCGATGCGCGCACCCGCTTCTCGCTGGGAAGCTACGGCAAGCTCAATACCGGCGTGTCGGCGACGATCCGCCGCCGCGAGATTTACAACTACGAGGACGGCAGCGGATTCTCGGGCAACTACGTCGGTTTCTACAACTCGCCGCGCCTGCGTGCAACCTTCAACGCCGACTGGATCTACCGCGACTTCACCACCAGCCTGTTCGTGAACTACACGGGCGGCACCAAGTGGGCCTACGGCGACTACGACACCGACAATACCCCGGCCAACTGCCAGGCGGCAGGCGTGGCGATGCCGCAGGACCTGTGCGGCGGCGCGCCGTCGTACACCACGGTGAACCTCGGCTTGAACTGGAGGCCGGTGAAGAACCTGAACGTCGGCGTCAACGTCAAGAACCTGTTCGACAAGATGCCGTACTACGATCCGAACGGCTGGGAAGGCTACAACCACAGCCAGAACCTGTTCGGCCGCGTGTTCTCGGTATCGGCCAGCTACAAGTTCTGGTAAGCAGAAGCGCTACGAGGCGGCTTGTCGGCTACCACACCCGGCACTGCCGGGCCTCCGGCCGCACCATCCTTGCGTTTGCCTTGCAGTGGAAGGCGCGTTCGAAGGCGGGCAGGTTGGACAGGGGAGCGTTGACACGGAACGCGGGCGGCGCGTGGCCGTCGGTCGCGGTGGACTTGCGCAGGTAGTCGTCGGTCTGTGCGGTGCAGCGGTTCTGCGCGAACCGGTAGAAGAAGCGCTGCGCGGGCGAGGTGCCGCTCGCGTCCACCCGGTACAGGCGCTCCTCGCCCAGCTTCGCCTGCAAGGCCTCGAAGGCCAGGCGCAAGCCGCCGTAGTCGGCCACGTTCTCGCCGTACTGGTGGTCGCCCTTCATCTTCACGCCCGGCAGCGGTTCGTATGCATCGGCCTGGTCGACCACGCACTGCCCCTGCTTTTCCTCGGCCTTGATGTCGGCGTCGCTCCACAACTCCTGGTTGCGGCCGTCCGGCCCGTACTCGTGGGTCTCTGCCGCATGGACGAATTCGTGGGCGAACACGGTGCCGAAGGTGGCGTAGTTCAGTTCATCGGCGGCGCCGGCGTCGAAGCGGGGCGCCCCGAGGAAGGCCGCGGTCATGATGATCGAATTCGACAGCGCATCCGGATAACCGTTCGAGACGACCAGCCGCGCTGCCGCCATCCCGTCGCCGACCCAGGGGCTGACGATCATGTCCCAGTTGGTCCGCAAGTGCTCCTTCCCGACGCGGGACCAGCTGCGCTGCTGCTCGAACTCGCGCGCGGCCATGACGTTCGCGAGGAAAGCGGTATCGCGCAAGGGGTAGTTGCCCACCTCCGGCCATTGGTCCGGAAAGCCGATCTTGAGGTCCGCTTTCGCGAGCTTGTCGATGGTGGCCTTCCTTCCCTCGGGCGACAGCCATCGCGCATCGGCCACCGACGCGATCGTGCGCGCCTGGATGTCGGCCGCGATCTTGCGGGCCGCGTCACGCGCCTTCCAGCCGAGAATGCGGGTCGCGTATTGGCGCGAGAACTCCACTCCCATCGCACGCACGGTGGCGTCGCGGCAGCGGCCGACCGGATTGCCGAACTGGACGCGCAGGGCCGGGTGGATGTCGCCGAATGCCGCGTTGTACGGCGCCGGCAGCTCCCCGCGCAAGGAAAACAGGTAAGACCAGCGCAGGAAGGCGCGCAGTTCGGCCGGCGAGCGTGTCGTCAGTTCCTTGTCGACCGCGCGCAGGTAGCCGGGTGCGGTGACGTTGACCGGCTGGTCCGCGGCTGCGCCAACCATGGCGAAATATCCGTCCCAGTCAATCGCCGGCGCCAGCGCGCGCAGCTCGGCGAGGGTGCGCGGATTTTCTGCCTTTGCGACATCGTAGCGGTCGCCTTGCTCCTTGCGCAGGGCCGTGCCGATGGCGACGACAGCGGCGGCATCGCGGGCGGCATCGGCTGGTGCGATGCCGGCGTTAATGAAGCTGCGCGCGACAGCCTGTTCGTTCGTCCAGATGTAGCTGTTGTGGAGTTCCGCGCGGTAGCGCTCCCAGTGCGCGGGATCCGGCTGGCCGGTGTAGGTGAAAAATGGATCGACGCCGATCCGGCTCAATTGCAGCAGCAATGCCTGGAACTGCGCCGGCGTCTGTGCGGCCTCGATACGATCGAGCCATTGCCTTGCAAGCGCGCCATCCGAGCCGCTGCCGGCCATGCAGGACTGGTAGAAGGTCTTCAGTCGCGCAAGTTCCGTGTCCCGCGACAGGTCCTGGGCGAACAGCTTCTGGAAGCTGCGTTCGAGATTGGCCTCGAACTGCTGGTTCGTCATCTCGACCATGGGATGCGCTTCGCTCACGCTGGCGGACTTGATGTAGCCGCCGCAGGCGCGCAAGTAGAAATCGTCGCAGGCGTCGACCGAGGTATCCATCGCCGGGAGGAACAGGCTGGCCGGCGCGGGCGGCGGCGACTTTCGTTTGGCCGGGACGCCCTTGCTTGCCGATTCCTTGCCCGCGGGTGCCGGGCCTGCGTTGCCGGCGTGCGCGAGGACGGTGACCGCGAGTGCCGCCAGGGTCGCGATGGCCGCGCGGGCCAGGAGGTGCTGCGTCTGCATATGGATGTCGTCCGTATCGAGGTGGGGCAGGGAGCCCGGAGCGTCAATACCATAGCTCAGTTGAAGGGCAATGTGAACATGCAGACGTGGCGCGCCGGGCGACACTCGCGGCGACGGCCGGGAAGGGGGATGCCGCATTGGATTGACGAAATGGCAAGCGGGGTGCAGAATCCGTGTCATATTGCCATTTTGCGTAGGCGATGTGACGTCATACAACAGCGCAAATTGTTATAATTCGTGCGTTCCAACCACCCATTGCAGCTAATCAGATGACTGTCCAGCCGGCGCCCGTACTGCGCAAACACCGCAACCTGGCCCAAGCGCTCGTCGAGGCCATCACCGCGGATATCCAGGGCGGTGTCCTCAAGCCCGGCGAGAAGCTCCCGTCCGAGTCGCTCATCATGGCCCAGCACGCGGTCAGCCGCACGGTGGTGCGGGAGGCGATCTCGCACCTGCAGGCGAACAAGCTGGTGCAGACCAAACATGGCATCGGCACCTTCGTCCTCGAGCCGGCGGCCAGCCTGAACCTGAGCGCGACGACGGTGATGACCATCCGCGACGTGCTGGCGGTGCTGGAACTGCGCATCAGCCTCGAGACCGAGGCGGCCTGGCTGGCAGCCTCGCGCCGCAGCGCCGAGCAGCTGGAAGACCTGCGCGCCGTGCTGCAAACGATGCAGGCGCACCAGGGCGAACGCACGCCGGAGTCGGTCGAGGCCGACATGCGCTTCCACCAGCTGATCGCACAGGCAACCGGCAACCGCTATTTCGTCGACATCCTGCGCGACCTGGGCAACGCGATCATCCCGCGGGCCCGCCTGAACACGGCCAACCTGGCCAACGTCGAGCCGTCCAGCTACTACGAGCGCGTCAACCGCGAACACGACGACATCTTCCATGCGATCGAGCGCCAGGACCCGGAAGCGGCCCGCGCCGCGATGCGTACCCACCTCTCGAACAGCCGGGAGCGCCTGCGCCACGCGCAGGAAGCGATGGAAGCGGACCTCGCCAGCCATTAATTTGCAACGAACGGGCTTGCGTTCGTTCAGTTTAAGTTGTACGATGACTGACATCTTCTGACGTCCCGTACTTTCTTTCACTGGAGCCATGCAATGCACCCGCAAGAACTCAAGCAAATCCTCTCGTCCGGCCTGCTGTCCTTCCCGATCACCGACTTCGACGCCAATGGCGACTTCCGCCGCGATACCTATGTCGAGCGCCTGGAATGGCTGGCCCCGTTCGGCGCCAGCGCCCTGTTCG
>JAEWEK010000322.1 GCA_023389425.1 Pseudomonadota bacterium
TCGTCGTTCCCGCGCAGGCGGGAACCCCATGTCGTATGCTTTACCACCCCCTCGCGTGCACCGCGCGGGATGAGAAAAAAGGAAGCGCGTCAGATGACGGTCATTTCGAAATCGTCCTTGCGCGCGCCGCATTCCGGACAGGTCCAGTTCATCGGCACGTCGGCCCAGCGGGTGCCTGGCGCGATGCCTTCTTCCGGCGCACCGGCGGCTTCGTCGTAGACCCAGCCGCAGATCATGCACATCCAGGTCTGGTAAGCCGGGGCCGTTGTTTCACTACTACTCACGTTTTCATTCCTTCAATCTAGTAAAATGGGGCGAACCACGCATCTTAATCTACCCGCCGTGCAAAACCAAACTTCGCCACTCGTGCTCACCTTCGGCGTGTCCGACCCGGTAGGCGCACTCGGCATCCAGGCGGACCAGGCGGCGTTCGCCGTCCACCGCTGCCACGCGCTGACTGTCGCCACCGGCATTCTCGTCGCCGATTCCGCGCGCGTCGAGGACATGCAGGAAATCGACCCGGACTGGGTAATGGACCAGGCACGCGTGCTGCTCGAGGACATGCCGGTGGCCGCCTTCAAGGTCGGCGCGCTGGCCAGCATCGAACAAGCCTCGGCCATCGCGGAAATCGTGTCCGACTACACGGACGTGCCGCTGATCCTCGATCCCTTCCTGTCCAGCCTCCCGGATTCCGGCCTGCTCGACGAAGACATGGTCTCGGCCATCTACCAGATCCTGGTGCCGCAGTCGACGCTGTTGATGGTATCGCAGGTGGAGCTGGCGCGCATGGCCGAAACATGGCGCGAAGGCGCCGACACCGCCCCGCTCGAAGAACATGTGGCCGAGCTGACCGGCAGCGGCTGCGAGTATGTGCTGGTCACCGGCACCACCAGCGCCGGCGGCGCGCGTTCCAACACGCTGTTCAGCGCCGAGGGCGTGGTCGCGCAGCACGAATTCCAGCACCTGCCCGGCCCCTTCATCGGCGCCGGCACCACGCTGTCGGGCGCGCTCACCGCATTGATGGCGCTCGGCTTCGACGCCGAGGAAGCGATGCGCCGCGCCCAGGAATACACCACCGGTGCGCTCGAAAACGCGCAGCGCTTCGGCATGGGCAAGCTCGTGCCCAACAGGTATTACCGCGCGGCCTACACCAGCGCGGCCCAGGACAAGGACTAAATAAGCGACCATGACTACCGACCAGAAAACCTCGAACAACGACATCCTGTTCGCCCGCGCCCAGCAGACCACGCCGGGCGGCGTCAACTCGCCGGTGCGCGCCTTCCGCTCGGTGGGCGGCACCCCGCGCTTCATCACCCGCGCCGAAGGCCCCCATATCTGGGACGCCGACGGCAAGCGCTACATCGACTACGTCGGCTCCTGGGGTCCGGCCATCCTCGGCCACGCCCACCCGCAAGTCATCAAGGCGGTGCAGGACGCGGCCGCGGCGGGCCTGTCCTTCGGCGCGCCGACCGAGGCGGAGATCGAGATCGCCGAAGAGATCTGCCGCGTGGTGCCGTCGATCGAGCAGGTGCGCCTGGTCTCGTCGGGCACCGAGGCCACCATGAGCGCGCTGCGCCTGGCGCGCGGCGCCACCGGCCGCGACAAGATCGTCAAGTTCGAAGGCTGCTACCACGGCCACGCCGATTCGCTGCTGGTCAAGGCGGGCAGCGGCCTGCTCACCTTCGGCAACCCGACTTCGGCCGGCGTGCCGGAAGACTTCGTCAAGCACACCCTTGTCCTCGACTACAACAACATCCCGCAGCTGGAGGACGCCTTCGAATCGATGGGCGACACCATCGCCTGCGTGATCGTCGAGGCGGTGGCCGGCAATATGAACCTGATCCGCGCCACGCCGGAATTCCTGCGCCGCATGCGCGAGCTGTGCACCGAGTACGGCGCCGTGCTGATTTTCGACGAAGTGATGTCGGGCTTCCGCGTCGGCCTCGGCGGCGCGCAGGCGCTGTACGGCATCACGCCCGACCTGACCTGCCTTGGCAAGGTGATCGGCGGCGGCATGCCGGTCGCGGCCTTCGGCGGCCGTGCCGACCTGATGCACAATATGGCGCCGATCGGCCCGGTCTACCAGGCCGGCACGCTGTCGGGCAATCCGGTCGCGGTGGCCGCCGGCATGACCACGCTGAAGCTGGTGCAGCAGCCGGGCTTCTACGATCATCTGTCCGCGCAGACGCAGAAGCTGGTCGACGGCCTGTCGGCCGCGGCGAAGGAAGCGGGCATCGAATTCTGCGCCGATGCGGTCGGCGGCATGTTCGGCATGTACTTCTCGGCCCAGATCCCGTCCACCTACGGGCAGATGATGGCGGGTGACAAGACGCGCTTCAACAGCTTCTTCCACGGCATGCTGGAAGAAGGCGTGTACTTCGCGCCGGCGATGTTCGAGGCGGGCTTCGTGTCGGCGACGCATACCGATGCGGTGATCCAGGAAACCGTGGACGCGGCGCGCCGCGTGTTTGCGCGCCTGGCCTGATTCACCCGAATAGCCACCGTCATTCCGGCGCAGGCGGGAATCCCATTCCGTTGCGCAGCCACTCACGCAAAATGGGGTTCCCGCCTTCGCGGGAACGACGGTCTGGATTTTGAGTTATATCCCGCACCAACTCCGCGTCCCGCCTTCCCGTTCTGTTACCCGCCGCACACAAGTCGAGCCATCCTGCATGCTAAACTTTGCCTTGACCATGGACAGTTCGCTCCAATCCGCTTTCCCACCCTCGGTGCGCTGACGCGATCAGCGTTGGCCGCGCCATGTTTTTTTTTGCGCAGGCCATCGATGAAGTTTTTCCGTCGCCTTAACAACCACGCCACCCTCAAGGCACTCGGCCCCGGCCTCATTACCGGCGCGGCCGACGACGACCCATCCGGCATCGCGACCTATTCGCAGGCCGGCGCGCAATTCGGTTTCAACACGCTGTGGACCCTGGTCCTGACC
>JAEWEK010000334.1 GCA_023389425.1 Pseudomonadota bacterium
CGCTGGGCCAGGGTTTCGCCGACGCAGACGATCGGGGTCAGGCCGGCGCCGAGCGCGGCCAGCGCCTTGCGGGCGACCAGCTCGTTGCTCTCGCCATGGTAGGCGCGCCGCTCCGAGTGGCCGACGATGACGTAGCGGCAGGCGAAATCGGCCAGCATCGCGGCCGAGGCTTCGCCGGTGTAAGCGCCGGCGGCATGCTCCGACACGTCCTGCGCGCCCCAGGCGAGCGGCGTACCGGCCAGCAGTTGCCGGCACTGGAACAGGTAGGGCGCGGCCACGCACACGGCGCAGGAGGCCTGCGCATTGCCCAGTCCCGCCACGATGCCCGACAACAGCTCCGCATTCGCGGCCAGGCTGCCGTTCATTTTCCAGTTGCCTACAACCAGCTTGGGACGCATAGAACCCCACAGTCAAATAACCCGCTATTTTAGCGGTCGATGGTGTTACGGTCAAACAAGGTGGTTCTGGCGATCACAGCACTTCGAGCACGATCTTGCCGATATGCGTGCTCGACTCCATCAGCGCATGGGCCTGCGCCGCCTCGTCCAGCTTGAAAGTCTTGTAAATAACCGGTTTGATCCTGCCCGCTTCCAGCAGCGGCCATACGCGCTCGCGCAGGCTGTCCGCGATCCTGGCCTTGAACGCCACCGGACGCGGACGCAGCGTCGAGCCGCTGATCGACAGCCGGCGGCGCAGCACCTGCCCGAGGTCGACTTCGGCCCTGGCGCCGCCCAGCAGCGCGATCAGCGCGATCCTGCCGTCATCGGCCAGGCAGCTGATTTCGCGCGCGACGTAGGGGCCGGCCACCATGTCCAGCACCACGTCCACGCCCTTTCCGCCGGTCAGCTCCTTGACCACGGCCACGAAATCCTCGGTCTTGTAATTGATGCCGCGCGCCGCGCCCAGCGATTCGCAGGCCCGGCACTTGTCCTCGCTGCCGGCGGTCGCGTACACCGTGTGGCCCAGCGCCGAGGCCATCTGGATCGCGGTCACGCCGATGCCGGAGGTGCCGCCCTGCACCAGCAGGGTTTCGCCCTCGGACAGCGCGGAACGGTCGAACACATTGCTCCACACGGTGAAGAAGGTTTCCGGCAGCGAGGCCGCCTGCACCGGGCTCAGGCCGGCCGGCATCGGCAGGCACTGCGCCAGCGGCGCCGCGCAGTATTCGGCATAGCCGCCGCCCTGCACCAGCGCGCACACCATGTCGCCCTTCTTGAAGGAACTGCCCGCCAGCTGGCCGTCGACGATCTCGCCCGCCACTTCCAGGCCGGGCAGGTCGGAGGCGCCGGGCGGCACCGGGTAGTGGCCCAGCCGCTGCAGCACGTCGGGCCGGTTGATGCCGGCGGCATGCACCTTGATCAGCACCTCGCCGCTCTTGAGCTCCGGGACCGGGCGCTCGCACAGCTGCAGCACCTCGGGCTGTCCCGGGCGCGTAATTTCGATGGCACGCATGGGAAAGCTCCTGTTGAGAAAAATACAATTATACGCGAGGGGCGCGGGGAAGGACGCCCGCCATCTGGCCCGATCCGCACCAGCTGATGCATAATGCGTCGCTTACTGGACTGACCAAACCGAGGAGACACGATGACCTTCCCTGCCCCGTTCCGCATCGGCTTGCTGGCCGCCACGCTGGCCTTGTCGGCGCCGGCCGCGCTGTCGCAGGCATGGACCGGCACCTGGGGCGCGGGGCCGGGCGGCCCGCCGCTGCCGGCCAACACCAAGACTTTCGAGCAGCAGACGCTGCGCATGATCGTGCACGCCAGCGCCGGCGGCAGCCGGGTGCGGATCCGGCTGTCCAACGAAATGGGGACGACGCCGCTGCGCATCGGCGCCGCCCACGTGGCGCTGCGGTCGCAAGGCGCGGACACCGTGGCTGGCAGCGACCGCGCGCTGACCTTCGGCGGCGCGGCCTCGGTCACGATCCCGCCCGGCGCGCCGGCGCTGTCCGATCCGGTCGAGCTGGACGTGGCGGCCCAGTCCGACCTCGCGGTCAGCCTCTACCTGCCCGGGAAGGCCGGCGCCACCACGCTCCACGAGACCGCCAGCGGCGTCAACTACGTGTCGCCGCCGGGCGACTTCAGCGGCGCCGCCAGGCTGCCGGTCGCGCATACCATCTCGACCTGGCCCTTCCTGACCGAAGTCGACGTCGAAGGCAACGGCGCCGCCATCGTCACGCTGGGCGACTCGATCACCGACGGCACCCGCAGCACCTTCGATACCCAGGGCCGCTGGCCGGACTGGCTGGCGCGGCGCCTGCACGGCGCGGGCGCGCGGCTGGGCGTGGTCAACCGCGGCCTCAGCGGCAACCGCCTGCTCAGCAATCCGCCGGAAGGCTCGCTGTTCGGCCGCAATGCGCTCGAACGTTTCGACCGCGACGTGCTGGCCACGGCCGGCGTGCGCTACATGACGCTGATGGTCGGCATCAACGATATCGGCAACAGCCCCGACGGCAATCCGGTCAGTGCGGACGAGATGATCGGCGCCTACCGCCAGCTGATCGCGCGCGCCCACGCCAAAGGCATCGTGATCTACGGCGCGACGCTGACGCCGTTCGAGGACGCGAAATACTATTCGCCGGCCAAGGAGAAGGTGCGGCAGGCGGTCAACCAGTGGATTCGCAGCGGCGAGTTCGATGGCGTGATCGACTTCGACCAGGTCACGCGCGACCCGGCGCACCCGGGCAGGATGCTGGCCGCCTATGACAGCGGGGATCACCTGCATCCGAGCGACCGCGGCTACGAGGCGATGGGGAATGCGGTGCCGCTGGCCTTGTTCGGGGTGTCCGCTCCCGCCGGCGCCGCCGTCAAGCGTCAATAAGCGGGCACGTCGTTCCCGCGCAGGCGGGAACCCCGTTTTTCAAGGCGACGCACGAGCAATGGGGCCCCCGCCTGCGCGAGGACGACGGCAGCTTACTGCGCCCCCGTCTTCGACTGCCCCGGCAGCGGCGTCCCGGCCTTCCAGTTGCGCGACAAGGCCTGCGCCTCCTCGATCTGCTCCTGGCTCATCTGCCTGGCCACCGCCGCGCGCTGGTTGGCCGCGTTGGCATTGCCGCTGGCGGCGGACAGGTTCCACAGCATGTAGGCGAGCACCACGTCGCCCGGCATCCCGGCCACGTGGTAGCGGTACAGCAGCCCGAGCGTGTACTGGGCCTCCGGATGCCCCTGCTCGGCCGCCTTGCGGAACCAGTACACGGCCTGCTTCTCGTCCGCCGGCACCGCGTTGCCCTTGTAGTACATGGCCCCGACCACGTACTGCGCATCGGCCTTGCCCTGCAGCGCCGCCTTGCGGTGCCATTCGAAGGCCTGCTTGTAATCGCGCGGCACGCCGCGCCCCATGTAATACATCAAGCCGAGCAGGTGCTCGGCGTCCGGGTTGCCGGCCTTGGCCAGCGGGGTGATCTCCTTCAGCGCCAGCGCATAATTCTGCGCGTTGTACGCCGCCGCCCCTTCGGTCAGGCCCGCGTGCGCGCTGGCATGCAGGCCGAGTGCGAGTGTGATCGCAACGAATAGTTTTCTCATGTCTGGTGTGGATGCGGGTTCTTCGCTTGCCCTGCGCCGGATCGCGGCGCTTCCTTGTTATTTCCAGCTGACTTTGCCCAGGCCGTCGATGACGAACTTGCGGTTGGCCGGCTTGCCGTACACCGTCACCGAACCCATGCCCGACAGGTTCAGGTTGGCGTTCTGGTGCGCCGTCACCGTCGCGTTGCCCAGGCCGGACAGGTCGAGCTCGACGCTGTCCACCGCGAACTGCTGCGCATTCAGGCCGCCGACACCGCCGAGGTCCGCGCGCAGCCACTTGCTGCGCCCGGACAGCGACACCGATCCGGCGCCGCGCAGGTTGAGTTCGACGCCCTCGCTGTTCAGGTCCTTGATCGCCATGCCGCCGATGCCGCCCAGGTTGGCCGTCAGGCGCTTGTAGTTACATCGGACCACCATGGTGCCGGCGCCATCGTGGGTCAGGTCGAGCTCGTCGCCGGCAAAGCCGCTCACCTCGGTGCTGCCGATGGTTTCCGAATTCACTTCGCGCAGGTTCGGCAGGATCAGTTCGACGTGCAGCGGCGAGCTGGCATGCATCATGAAGCGGTCCGACAGGCTGCCCGGCGCATCGGTGTCGATGTTCAGCGTATCGCCATGCTGCACGGTGCTGGTGCGCTGGACCCAGCGCGGATCGCCCACCACCACCAGCCGCGCCGGCGAGCCCTGGCGGATGCTCATGTCGACCAGGCCGTCGAGCTTGACGCGCACGATGCGCTCGTCCACCGGGCGGGTCTCCCTGACCACGTCGCGCGACGCCGCTGCCGCGTCGACGAAGGCACAGAAGGTGGTGGCCATCAGGCCAAACTTGAGGAACTTGTTCACGTCAATCTCCAATACTTGTCCAGGCACGCTGCAGCAGCGGCGCATACAGTAGCAGCAAAGCAATCCAGCTTGCCACAAAATTATTAACCAAATGTAATTCCAAGGCCAGCGCCGATGATGGGACTGTATTCCGGCGCCGCGCGCCATGCGTGGCGAATGCGACGAACTGCAAGAATCCCGGGCTGGACGACAGGATCGCGGGCATGGCGCGCGCCATGTAAAAAAGTTCTTTACATCAATTGTCATTGCGTTAAGATGCCCTTTCGCGGCCGTAGAGCCGCACTCCTGAAACCGCCCATTTTTTGCGAGGGTACCTATGCGCAAGCGCCACCTCCCCGTGTTCTTGGCTGGTCTGACTGTGTCGCTGTCCGCGTTCGCGGCCAGCAGCGACCAGTGGAACCTGCCGATCCACACCAAGAAACTCGACAACGGCCTGACCGTCATCGTCTCCGAAGACCACACCTCGCCCACGGTCGGCGTGTCGGTGGTCTACCACGTCGGCATGCGCCTGGAGCCGAAGAACCGCACCGGCTTCGCCCACCTGTTCGAACACCTGATGTTCCAGGGCACGCCGAACGCGCCGAAGGGCGTGTTCGACAAAACCATCACCGGCGGCGGCGGCCGCAACAACGGCTCGACCCGCCCCGACTTCACCAACTACATCGAGACCGCGCCGGTGTCGGCGCTGGAGCCGATCCTGTGGCTGGAAGCGGACCGTATGAAGACGCTGGACTTCAACGACAAGACCCTGAAGAACCAGCAGGACGTGGTCAAGGAAGAGATCCGCGTGAACGTCAAGAACCAGCCCTACGGCGGCTTCTACTGGCTCGACATCAACCAGGCCGCCTTCAAGAAGTGGGAGAACAACCACGACGGCTACGGCAGCTTCGAGGACCTCGAGCACGCCTCGCTGGACGACGTGCGCACCTTCCACCGCGACTACTACGGCCCCAACAACGCGGTGCTGGCGATCGCCGGCGACGTGACGCCGGCCCAGGGCTTCGCGCTGGCGCAGAAATACTTCGGCGGCATCGCCAAGCGCCCGGTACCGACCGGCACCGACTTCTCCGAAGGCCTGAACACCGAAGAGAAGCGGGTCGAGCAGACCGACGCGCTGGCCCAGGTGCCGGCGGTGGCGGTGGCGTGGAAGATCCCGCCGCGCGGCCACCAGGACCAGGCCGCGGTCGCGGTGCTGGCCGACCTGCTGGCGGGCGACGACGCCTCGCTGTTCTACCAGGGCCTGGTGAAGGGCCGCGAGATCGCGCTCAACATGAACGCCCTGTTCGGCCTGACCGGCCCGTGGGAATACGGCGGCCCGACCGTGATGACCATCTTCTCGCTGTACAAGCCGAACAGCAGCGCCGATGCGATGATCGCCGCGATGGACGAGGAGATCGCCAAGGTGGTCAAGAACGGCGTCGATGCGGCCACGCTCAAGCGCGTGAAGACGCGCATGCTGGCGGACTGGAACAACAAGATGGAAAGCTTCATCAACCGCGCCGACACCCTGGCCAAGCTGCAGACCATGTGGGGCGACGCCAACGTCGCCAACAAGATCCCGGGCTGGATCGAGGCCGTGACCTCGGATGACATCAAGCGCGCGGCGAGCACCTATCTGGTCGCGTCCAACCGCACCGTCATCGACCGCAAGCCGGCGCCGAAAGCGGCACCGGCCCCCGCCGCCGCACCGGCCAGCGCCGCCGGCGACAAGAAATAAGGAGCCATCGCGATGAAAAAACTGATCCTGACCCTGGCGATCTCCACCCTGTTCGCCCCGGCCGCGTTCGCGGCCGACATCCCCGCCGACAAATCCGCGGCGATGCCCGCCTACGCCAAGGACAAGCCGCTGCCGGTCCCGCACATCGCCAAGAAGACCCTGGCCAACGGCCTGACGGTGTGGGTGGTGCCGCGTGACGGGCTGCCGCGCGTCGACTTCGTGCTGGCCATGCGCGGCGCCGGTTATTCGGCCGACGACAAGGCCCATCCGGGCTTCGCCAGCCTGATGGCCGGCCTGCTCAACGAAGGCACCGCCAAGCGCGATTCGCGCGCGATCGCGGAAGCGGCGCAAGGCATGGGCGGCGAAGTGGGCGCCAGCGCCTCGCTCGACGGCGTGTCGGTCTCCGCCAACGCCCTCGCCTCGCACGCCGGCGACATGGCCGCGCTGCTGGCCGAAGTGGTGCGCCAGCCCTCGTTCCCGGCCAAGGAAGTCCAGCTGGCCAAGGCCAACGCGCTGCAGGCGCTGCGCGTGGCCGAGACCCGCCCGGGCTTCCGCGCCGACCGCGCGCTGAACCAGGCGATCTACGGCGACCACCCCTACGGCCACACCGATCCGACGGCGGAGGCGATCAACAGCGTCACCGACGAGATGCTGCGCGCCGAGCACGACAAGCGCTTCCGTCCGGACCGCGCCCTGCTGGTCATCACCGGCCGCATCAAGGAAGCGGACGCGCTCAAGCTGGCGCAGCAGGCCTTCGGCGACTGGAAGGCACAGGGCCAGGCCCAGCCGCTGCCGCCGGCCGCACCGGGCGAGGCCAAGCCGCGCTTCGTGCTGCTGGAGCGCGGCGGCAGCGTGCAGTCGACGGTGCGCCTGGGCAGCCCGGGCATCGCCGCCACCGCGGCCGACCAGATCCCGCTGCGCCTGGCCAGCACGGTGCTGGGCGGCGGCTTCTCGAGCCGCGTGAACAGCAACCTGCGCGAGGAAAAGGGCTACACCTACGGCGCCTCCGCCGGCGCCCGGCTGGCGCGTGAAGGCGGCAGCATCATCGGCGGCGCCGACGTGCGCAACGCGGTGACCGGCGCCTCGGTGACCGAGTTCATGAACGAGTACAAGCGCATCGGCGCCGACCTCGTTCCGGCGGACGAGCTGAAGATGCACAAGCGCTACGTGGCCGGCGGCTACCTCATCAGCAACCAGATGCAGCGCGCGGTGGCGGGCACGCTGGCCAACAACTGGCTGGTCGGGCTGCCGGCGGAATTCCTCGGCCAGTTCGTGCCGGCGATCGAGAAGGTCACGCCGGAGCAGGTGCGCACGGTCGCCAGGAAATACTTCGCGCCGGAGCGCCAGACCATCGTGGTGGTGGGCGACAAGGCGGCGGTGAGCGACCAGCTCAAGCCGTTCGGGGAGTTTGTGGTGAGCGACAAGTGATCGGCTGATCCGCCGACTGAAATGGGGTTCCCGCCTGCGCGGGAACCCCATTTGTACTTATGCAATATCTTGCATAATGCCGTCGTTCCCGCGCAGGCGGGAACCCCATTTGCTTAACCGCGCAGCGCCGCGTCCAGGTCTTCCAGCTCCGCCGGTTTCACCAGATGCGCGTCGAAGCCAGCATCCATCGCCTTCTTGCGATCCTCCGGCGAGCCGTATCCCGTGTGCGCCACCAGCCGCACCGAGGCCAGCCCCGGCTCGCGCTTGAGCATGCGCGCCAGCTCGTAGCCGTCCACGCCCGGCAGCCCGATATCGAGCACGATCACTTCCGGTTTCTGTTCCAGCGCCAGCTTCACGATAGTGCGTGCGTCCTGCGTGGTCATGGCCTGGTGCCCCATCTCGGCCAACAGGAAGGCCATCATCTCGACCGCGTCGGCATTGTCGTCCACCAGCAGCACGCGCAGGCCGCCGGTTCTGCGGGGGGCTTCGCCGCGCGCCTGGCCGGGCCGCTCGCCGCCGCGCTCGACGCGCAGCACCGGCAGTTCCACCGTGAAGGTGCTGCCCATGCCGATGCCCAGGCTCGACGCCGACAGGCGCCCGCCATGCATGTCGAGCAGGCGCGATACCAGCGACAGGCCGATGCCCAGCCCTTCGGGCGCACGGTCCGGCGGCACCGCCGCCTGCGTGAACATGCCGAAGATGCGCGGCAGGCTGTCCTCGTCGATGCCGATGCCGGTGTCGCGCACCGCGATGGCCACCGTCCCTTCGTCGATCAGGGCCGCGGTGACGACGATCTGGCCGCCCTTGGGCGTGAACTTGGCGGCGTTGTGCAGCAGGTTGCCCATCGATTGCGCCAGCCGCACCGGGTCGCCGGTCACCCACACCTGCTCGTCCGGCAGCGTGACGTCGAGCCGGTGCTCGCGCGCGAAGATCAGCGGGCCGGCGGTCTCGATCGCCTGCGCGACCACGGCGCCGAGGTTGACCGCCTCCTTGCGCAGCGCGATCTTGCCCTCGGAGATGCGGGCGACGTCGAGCAGGTCGTCCACGAGGTGCGCGAGATGGTCGACCTGGCGCGTGATGACCTCCCTGGCCTTGGCCTGCAGCTCGGCGCCGCCGGGGCCGTCCACGCCGAGCAGCGCGGCGGCGCTGCGGATCGGCGACAGCGGGTTGCGCAGCTCGTGCGCGAGCGTGGCCAGGAATTCGTTCTTGTTGTTGTCGGCCGCGCGCAGCAGCGCTTCCATCTCGCGGCGGCGCGAGATGTCGCTGGTGATGCGGGCCACGCGATACACCTCGTCGCGCGCATTGCGCACCGGGCGCAGGCGGTCGCGCACCCAGCGCACCTTCCCGTCCGGCAGCACCAGGCGGTACTCCTCGTCGTAGGATGGGTTCTCGCCCAGCGCCTGCCAGCGCGCCGCGATCTGGGCGCGGTCGTCGGGATGCACGCCGGCCAGCCAGTCGTCGGGGTGCCCGGACAGCCGGGAGCGGCTGCGGCCCCACAAGCCATCGTAGGCGGGGCTGACGTAGGCCAGTTCGCCAGCGGGCACGCCGAACATCCAGAACACGTCCTCGATCGATTCGGTCAGCTGGCGAAACCGCTCCTCGCTGTCGCGCAGCCGCGACTCGGTCGAGCGCATGCGCAGCAGCGCGTTGACGTTGGCGATCAGCTCGTCGGCTTCGATCGGCGCCGCCAGGTAGTTGTCGGCGCCGCCTTCGAGGCCGCGGATCTTGTCGTCGCGGCTGGTCAGCGCGGCCGAGGTCTGCAGCACCAGCACGCCGGCGGTGGCGGGATCTGACTTGATGCGGCGACAGACCTCGATGCCGTTGATGTCGGGGAGCTTCACGTCGAGCAGCACCAGTTCCGGCTCCTCGCTCCTCACGATCGCCAGCGCGTCGGTGCCGTTTTCCGCTTCCAGCACCTGGAAGCCCGCGCCTTGCAGGATGCGGGTCTTGGCGTAGCGGGCGCCGTCGTTGTCGTCGACATTTACGATCAAAATCTTGGCAGTCATGATTCGCTTCCATCAGTGCGTTGCAGCGGATACCGGCGCGGCAGGGTCAGGGTGAAGGTCGAGCCCTGGCCAGGCGCGCTGCGGACGTCCACCCGGCCGCCCAGCAGTTCCGCCAGCTTGCGGCACAAGGGCAGGCCGAGTCCCGTGCCTTTGCTCTTGCGCTGCAGCGGATGCTCGATCTGGCTGAACTCCTCGAAGATCAGCTGCAGGTTGTCCGGACTGATGCCGATTCCGGTGTCGGCCACCGCAAACGCGATGGTATCGTTTTCCTCGTCCACGCCGGCGCGCACCACCACCTCGCCGTGCTCGGTGAACTTGAGGGCATTCGAAATGAAGTTGCGCAGGATCTGGGAGATCTTGCCTTCGTCCGAATCGAAGGGCTGCCCGACGCCGCCGGTGTCGAACACCAGGTCGACGTTGGCGGCGTCGACCAGCGGGCGCAGCATGCCCTTCAGCGCGCGGAACATGTTCTCGACCAGCACCGGCGCCACCTGCATTTCGACCTTGCCGGCCTCGATCTTGGCCAGGTCGAGCAGGTCGTTGACCAGTTCCGACAGGTCGTTGGCGGCATCCGCGATGTACTGCACCTGGCGCTCCTGCTCGACGCTCAGCTCGCCGTCCATCCGGTCCAGCAGCAGCTTGGCCAGCGCGCGGATCGAGGACAGGGGCGTCCTCAACTCGTGGCTGGTGTTGGACAGGAAGCGCGACTTCATGTCGTCGGCGCGGCGCAGGCGCTCGGCCTTGTCCTCGATTTCGGCGTACAGCGCGACGATGCCGCGGTTGGTGTCCTCCAGTTCGCGCGTCAGCGCCAGCAGGTCCTCCTGCCGTTCGCGCAGCTCGGCCAGGGTGCCAAGCAGCTCCTGGTTCTGGACCTGCACTTCGTGGAAGGAGTTGGCGACCGGCGCCGCGGCCAGCTTGCGCGCGCGCTCGGCCAGCTCGGCCCCGTCCAGCCGCACCTGCGGCGGCAGCGCCTTGAGCAGCGTGACCGTGCCGCCGGCGGCATTCTCGTCGACGATGCAGTCGTCCATCAGGAGGTGCGCGCACACCAGCGCCATCTCGGGCGCGTCGGCCGCGCCCAGCGGCGCGGCGGGACGGCCGGGCTGCGGCGCCAGCCGGATCGCCACCTCGAGCCGTTGGCGGCCATCCAGCTCCACCAGGCTGAACGCCGCACGGCCGGTGCTGCGCTGCTGGCAGGCGCGCGCCACTTCCGACACGGAGGTGGCGATGCGCACCTGGTCCTGCTGCGAAAAGCCCAGCAGCGCCGACACCTGGCGCGCGCGCTGGCGCAGCAGCACGACGTCCTGCTCGCTCTCCAGCGCGACGCCGATGATGCGCTGGGCCGTCATGCGCGCTCCCGCCGCCGCAGCGCCAGCACCATCGCATCGTCGCGCCGGCGGCTGAAATCGCGCATCAGGACCGCTGCCACCAGGCTCGGATGGCGCGCGGCCAGCCCGGGGTAGGCGTCCAGGTCCCACTGGGTCTGCAGGCCGTCCGAATGCATGATGCACAGTGCCCCCGGCGGGAACGCGGCCGAGAACTCCTGCACCTTGCGCATATTGTGGCCGACGATGCCGTTGTGCGAGACCAGCGCCCGGCGCGCGCCATCCAGCACCCAGGCGCTGATGTTGCCGATGCCGGCAAAGCGCACTTCGTCGCGCGTGCAGTCGATACGTGCCAGCGCCACCGCGGCGCCGCGCGTGATGCGCAGCGCGCCGTCCACCTGCTGCATCAGGGCGGCCGGCGGCAGTTCGCGGTGGCGCGCGAGCACGCCGATCGCCGCGATGGCGGCGCGGGCGGCGTCGGGACCGTGGCCCAGGCCGTCGGCCGCGAGCACCGTGGCGCCGTGTTCATTGCAAGCGAGGGCCCAGCCGTCGCCGCACTCCTCCTCACCCTGGATCGGCACCGCCAGCGCGCCGAGCACCAGCGGCCGCGCATGCGGCGCCGGCGCCTCGCGCCACAGGCGCATGTAGAACGCCGCGCCCTTGCCATGCTGCGAGTAGACGTCGAATTCGTCGGACAGGCGGTGCAGCGCACCGAGCCCGGTGCCGGAGGTGCCAGCGGTCGACACGCCGTCGACCAGGCTGGATGCGACATCGGCGATGCCGGGGCCGCTGTCGAGCGCGACCACGTCGACGCCGGACGCGGCGCCCGACTGCGCGGGCCCGAGGTACAGCATGCCGTGCCCCGCATGCTTGACGATGTTGGTGGCCGCCTCGGTGATGATGATGGCCAGCTGGCCGGCGCGGGTCTCGTCGAAACCCAGCGCCGCGGCCAGCGCCAGGCCGGCCCGGCGCGCCGCCGCCACATCGCTGGCGTGACTGATGGCCACGCACTGCTGGCGCGACAAGGAACTGATTAACGCTTCCATTTGACCACCGACACCGCCGTGCCTTCTCCTTGCTTGCTGTCGATTTCAAATTCGTCGACCAGGCGCCGCGAACCGCCCAGGCCCAGGCCCAGGCCGCCGCCGGTGGTGAAGCCGTCCTGCAGGGCCTGCTCGGTGTCGCCGATGCCCGGCCCGCCATCGACGAAGATCAGGCCGACGCCGTGGCGCACGCCGTCGCCCAGCAAGTCGAGGTGCACTTCGCCGCCGCCGCCGTACTTGAGCGTGTTGCGGGCCAGTTCGCTCGCCGCCGTGACCAGCTTGGTCTGGTCGACCAGCGACAGCCTGATCGCCACCGCACGCTCGCGCACCTGGCGGCGCAGGCCGACCACGTCCTCGTCGGAACGCAGCGGCAGCGTGACGCGGCTGGTGCACACGGCACGGTGCCGCTCCAGCAGCGCCGTCCGGAGCAGCGCCGCATTATATTGAGCACTCATCAAAAGGTGCGCTTTCCTAGCAGGGCCATACCCTTTTCGACGTTGAGCGCGGTCTTCACGCCGGCCAGCGTCAGCCCCAGTTCGACCAGCGTGATCGCCACCGCCGGCTGCATGCCGACCACCACCGTCTGCGCATCGAGCACGCGCGCCATCGCGGCGGTATTGCTGATCATGCGGCCGATGAAGGAATCGACCAGGTCGAGCGCCGAGATGTCGATCAGGACGCCCTTGGCGTTGTCGCGCACGATGCGCTCGGCCAGGTCGTCCTGCAAAGTCATCGCGAGGCGATCGTGCATGTCGACCTGGATCGTCACCAGCAGCAGGCCGCCCATGCGGAGGATGGGAATCCGTTCCATCTGCGTGTTACCCCTTGTTGGCGACCATCGCGTTGCCGGTGCGCTCGAGCGCGACCAGGAAGGCGTCGGCCAGGGTCGACTTGGTGACCACGTCCTCGAGGTTCACGCCCAGGTGCACGATGGTCTGGGCGATCTGCGGGCGAATGCCGCTGATGATGCAGTCCGCGCCCATCAGGCGGGCGGCGGCGATGGTCTTCATCAGGTGCTGCGCGACCAGGGTGTCGACGGTGGGCACGCCGGTGATGTCGATGATCGCGATAGCGGCGCCGGTATCGACGATCTTCTGCAGCACGTTCTCCATCACCACCTGGGTGCGGGCCGAATCGAGGGTGCCGATCAGCGGCAGCGCCAGGATGCCGTTCCACAGCTTGACCACCGGCGTGGACAGCTCGAGCAGCTCCTGCTGCTGACGCACGATGATCTGGTCGCGCGCCTTCTGGAACACCTCGATCGTGTACAGGCCCAGTTTGTCGAGCAGGGTGCTGACGGTCCACGACCCGGTCGCCAGCGCCTCGGGATTGCCTTCGAACGCCTGGCGCATGCGCGAGAACAGCGGCTGCTTGAGAGAGAAGACGAAGGTCGCGGTCTCGCTGGGGGTGGAGCCGGCCTTGGCGCGCGAGGAGGAGATTTCCGCCAGCAGGTTGCGGACCTCGTCCCACGAACGGTGGTCGATGTTGTCGAGTTCGCCGCCGCGGGTGGCCGTGGTGAAGGCCTGCAGGAATTGCTGGCAGTGCGAACGCAGCTGGTCCTTGCTGACGCCGCTGCTACGCAGGTTCAATGCTTCAAGCTGGACGATCCACTCGGCGCCGATGTCGGCCTGGTGGTCCTGGAGGATTTGACTGATGCGGATCGCATAATCCTGGACGTTCATCTCTCTTCCCTTCGATGTTGTTTGGATGTGCCGGCAGCATCGCAAGGCTGGGAGACGCACTGCCGGCTGGTCTGTAAAAGCGGCAAACTATAACACCGGGACAGTTGGAAAATTGGCACTGCGGAGCTGGGAAAGGCCGGTATTTTCCAGCCGCTTTCTCGCCTCCCCTACGATGTCAGATTGGTCCTACAAATTGTCGGGAAGGAATACTACGTGGCGTCTTGCCAAGGCGGGGGCGATGTTGGAAATCGTTTTTCCGCCTGCGCCGCAAAAAAAGGCGCTGTTTCCGGCCTGCGCCGGAACGACGAATCACTTTCAACACTTAACGCAGACAGCGCGAAAAAAAACCGCCAGGCTTGCGCTCTGGCGGTTTTGTCAGCTCGACGCTGCGGGCCGATTACTCGGCTGCGGTCGCCTCGCCGGCTGCTTCGGCTTGCTTCATCGACAGCTTCAGGCGGCCGCGCTCGTCGGCCTCGATGACCTTCACGCGCACGTGCTGGCCTTCCTTCAGGTAGTCGGCCACGGCATTGACGCGCTCGTTGGCGATCTGCGAGATGTGCAGCAGGCCGTCCTTGC
Organism: Pseudomonadota bacterium; assembly: GCA_023389425.1. Lineage (GTDB taxonomy): Bacteria > Pseudomonadota > Gammaproteobacteria > Burkholderiales > Burkholderiaceae_D > Telluria. The sequence continues at coordinate 14,133 of JAEWEK010000334.1, forward strand.
CCGGGATCACCTGCACGATCGCGCCGAAGTCCAGCAGCTTGAGCACGGTGCCGTCGTAGGTCTTGCCGATTTCGACGGACGCGGTCAGCTCTTCGATGCGGCGCTTGGCTTCCTGGCCGGCAGCGGCGTCGACCGAGGCGATGGTCACCACGCCTTCGTCGGTGATGTCGATCTGCGTGCCGGTTTCTTCGGTCAGCGCGCGGATCACGGCGCCGCCCTTGCCGATCACGTCGCGGATCTTTTCCGGATTGATCTTGATGGTGATCAGGCGCGGCGCGAAGTCCGACAGCTCGGTGCGCACGTGCGGCATGGCCTTCTGCATTTCGCCGAGGATGTGCTGGCGGCCTTCCTTGGCCTGGGCCAGCGCGACCTGCATGATTTCCTTGGTGATGCCCTGGATCTTGATGTCCATCTGCAGCGCCGTGATGCCGTTGGCGGTGCCGGCCACCTTGAAGTCCATGTCGCCGAGGTGGTCCTCGTCACCCAGGATGTCGGTCAGGACCGCGAACTTGCCGCCCTCCTTGATCAGGCCCATGGCGATGCCGGCCACGTGGGCCTTCATCGGCACGCCGGCGTCCATCAGCGCGAGGCAGCCGCCGCACACCGATGCCATCGACGAGGAACCGTTGGACTCGGTGATTTCCGAGACCAGGCGCACCGAGTAGCTGAACTCTTCCGCCGACGGCAGCGCGGCGATCAGCGCGCGCTTGGCCAGGCGGCCGTGGCCGATTTCACGGCGCTTCGGGGTGCCCACACGGCCGGTTTCGCCGGTGGCGAACGGAGGCATGTTGTAGTGCATCATGAAGTCGTCGGTGTACTCGCCCATCAGGGCGTCGATCTTCTGGCTGTCGCGCGCGGTGCCGAGGGTGGCGATGACCAGCGCCTGGGTTTCGCCGCGGGTGAACAGGGCCGAGCCGTGGGTACGCGGCAGCACGCTGTTGCGGATCGAGATCGGGCGCACGGTGCGGGTGTCGCGGCCGTCGATGCGCGGCTCGCCGTCCAGGATCTGCGAACGCACGACCTTGGCTTCCATGTCGAACAGGATGTTGCCGACTTCGGCCGCATCGGCTTCGATGCCCTGCGCGGCCAGGCCAGCCATCACTTCGGTCGACAGCGTCTTCAGCTTCTGCTGGCGCGCCGATTTTTCGCGGGTCTGGTAGGCGTCGCGGATCTTGGCATCGGCCAGGATCGCCACTTGCGCGATCAGCGCTTCGTTCTTCGGCGCCGGGGCCCACTCGACTTCCGGCTTGCCGCCTTCTTCGACCAGGGCGTGGATGGCGTCGATGACGGCCTTCATCTGGGTGTGGCCGAAGACCACGGCGCCCAGCATGATTTCTTCGGACAGCTGCTGCGCTTCCGATTCGACCATCAGCACGGCGTGCTCGGTACCGGCCACGACCAGGTCCATCTGCGAGGTCTTGAGCTGGGCGGTGGTCGGGTTCAGGATGTACTGGCCGTTGGCGTAGCCGACGCGGGCGGCGCCGATCGGGCCGTTGAACGGGATGCCGGCCACGCACAGGGCGGCCGAGGCGCCGATCATCGACGGGATGTCCGGATCGATTTCCGGGTTCACCGACAGCACGTGGATGATGACCTGCACTTCATTCAGGTAGCCTTCCGGGAACAGCGGGCGGATCGGACGGTCGATCAGGCGCGAGGTCAGGGTTTCTTTTTCGGAAGGACGGCCTTCGCGCTTGAAGAAACCGCCCGGGATTTTACCGGCTGCGTAAGTTTTCTCGATGTAGTCGACCGTCAGCGGGAAGAAGTCCTGGCCCGGCTTGGCGTCCTTCTTGGCCACCACGGTCGCCAGCACCACGGTATCTTCCACCGACACCAGCACGGCGCCGGATGCCTGGCGGGCGATCTCGCCCGTTTCCAGCGTGACCGTGTGTTGGCCGTACTGGAAGGTTTTCGTCACTTTGTTAAACATGGGTAATCCCTTTCTATTTGCCGACAGATTTTCAGGAGCTGTCGTTCACCTCACCACGGGGCGGTCTCCTCCGGACTCTCCGCCCTTACTGCGAAACACGAAACAACAAATACAAAAAATGCCCGCGGCAGCTTTAACTGGCGCAGGCATTTCGTCACTAAACCGTCTGGCGCAATCGATTACTTACGCAGGCCGAGTTTGGCGATCAGGTCGCGGTAGCGGTTCAGGTCCTTGCCCTTCAGGTAGGACAGCAGGCTCTTGCGACGGTTGACCATGGCGATCAGGCTGCGGCGCGAGTGGTGGTCCTTCTGGTGGGTCTTGAAGTGGCCGTTCAGCTCGTTGATGCGGGCGGTCAGCAGTGCGACCTGGACTTCCGGCGAACCGGTGTCGTTCTGGCCACGTGCGTTGTCCGCGATGATCGCGGCTTTGTTGATGTTTTCTACGGTCATGATGATGCCTTTCACATGCGGTGCGGCGAGTCGGAACCCAGCACACCGTGATTACGTTGATAAAGACCAGCCTTTCGGCCAGACCGCGTAGTATATGCGAAATCGGGGCGGCGAGCCAGCATTTGCTTGCCGGGCCCGTTTTCACGGCTTTATGAGGTACGGATCATGGCCCTCATGGCAAAACTTGCAACACTCGTGGCGATGTCCGCGCTGGCCGGCTGCGCCGCCATCCGCCAATTCCCCTCCCCCGGCGACAGCACCGAGCAGGTCGTCGCCAAGATGGGACACCCGAACGCGGTCTACCCCGAAGGGAGCGGACAGCAGTTCGAATTCACGGCCCAGCCGATGGGAGAATTCTGCTGGATGGCGCACATGGGGCCGGACGGCAGGCTGGTCAAGTTCGAGCAGGTGCTCACCGGCGCCAGGTTCGCGACCATCCCGATCGGCCGCGCAACCAAGGACGACGTGCTGCGCACCATCGGCCACCCGGCCGAGACCAGCACGCTGCCGCGCCAGGGCTACGAGGTATGGTCCTACCACTACCTCGAAAACGACGTCTGGTACTCGATGATGAACGTGATGTTCGACCAGTCAGGCATCGTGCGCCAGCTGCTGAACCAGCCGGACCCGCGCTACGTCGACCGGGGCGACCGCGAGAAATAATCCGGCCGCCGTGCTCCGCTCAGCGCGCGCCGCCGCAGGCAACGGCGTTGCCCCCGGTCGAGGATTGGCACACCGTGGCCTTGCCGCCGCAGGCCACCGCACGGCCGTCGGTGGACGACTGGCAGAAGTTGGCCTGGCCGCCGCAAGCGACCGCGCGGCCATCGGTGGAGCCCTGGCAGAAGTTGGCGAGGCCGCCGCAAGCCACGGCGCGGCCGTCGGTGGAGACCTGGCAGAAGTTGGCCTTGCCGCCGCAGGCAACCGAGTGGCCGTCGGCCGAAGACTGGCAGATGGTGGCGCCTTGCTGGCCATTGACCACATTGTGTTCGGTGCCGCCGGTGGCGATCACGCAGCCGGAGGCGGAGATGGCGATGGCCAGGGCGGCCAGGATGCTCTTCAGGTTCATTGGTATGTCGTGGTTGAGTTAAGGCTCAACGCACGATACTAAAGCGTGGCTGCTTTGGCAACATACATACGAACCGTCGTCCCCGCGGAGGCGGGGAACCATAGAACATTTGAGCAGTCGAATCATTCAATGTCTCGACGACACAAGGTGTCTTTGGGTTTAACGGTTGTTTGAAGCTGGCAGGAAACCGACAGCTAGCGCCACATCCGCGGCCGGTACATTCCGCCGCAGGCGATCCCGGTCGATGCTTTCTCGCAGTAATCAGCCGCCCCGCCGCAGGCAGCCGCCCTGCCGTCCGTGGATTTGGCGCAGTAGTCGGCACGGCCGCCGCAGGCAACGGCATGACCATCGATGGATTTGAGGCACTGGGTGGCGGCACCGCCGCAGGCGACCGAGCGGCCGTCGGCGGAGCCCATGCAGCCGGTGGCCCGGCCTCCGCAGCTGACACCGCCGTCGGCGGACAGCTGGCAGATCGCGGCCCCCTTGCCCTGCGCCCCGCCAGAATTCACCACCACGCAACCGGTTGAGAAGACGGCAATCGCCAGGGAAATCAACAGGAGTTTCAGGCGCACGGTCATCGGGGCATCCCTTTTTGGGTGGCGTATGCCCCAACGATAGCGAACTTGTCGCTAAGCCGCAACTGGAGCGCCACCCGGGACGCCCCTCGCGGCCCTGCGCGTTCAGGGACCGACTTGCGGATTGAGGCGTTCGACCTTCGATTGCAGCTTGTTCAGGCCCGCGATATAGGCCTTGGCCGAGGCCACGATGATGTCCGGATCGGCGCCGACGCCGTTGACGATGCGGCCGGCGCGCGACAGCCGCACCTGCACCTCGCCCTGCGACTGCGGGCCGCCGCTGATCGCGTTGATGGTGAACAGCAGCAGCTCGGCGCCGCTCCTGGCCTGCGACTCGATCGCATTGATCATCGCGTCCACCGGGCCGTCGCCGCTCGCTTCGGCGGTGCACTCCTTGCCGTCGATGGAGAAGCTGACGCGCGCATGCGGCAGCTCGCCGGTCTCGGAGCGCTGCGACATCGAGACGAAGCGGTAGAATTCGCCGCCCTGCTCCTGCTCCTCGGCCGACACCAGCGCCATGATGTCTTCGTCGAAGATCTCGGCCTTGCGGTCCGCCAGGTCCTTGAAGCGCGCGAAAGCGGCGTTGACTTCGGCCTCGGATTCCAGCTCCAGGCCCAGTTCCTGCAAGCGCTGCTTGAAGGCGTTGCGGCCCGAGAGCTTGCCCAGCACGATCTTGTTGGCGGTCCAGCCCACGTCCTCGGCGCGCATGATCTCGTAGGTCTCGCGCGCCTTCAGGATGCCGTCCTGGTGGATGCCGGAGGCGTGCGCGAACGCGTTCGCGCCCACCACCGCCTTGTTCGGCTGCACCGCGAAGCCGGTCACCTGCGCGACCATCTTCGAGGCCGGCACGATCTGCGTGGTGTCGATGCCGAGCGACAGGTTGAAATAGTCGGCGCGGGTCTTGACCGCCATGACCACTTCTTCCAGCGAAGTATTGCCGGCCCGCTCGCCCAGGCCGTTGATGGTGCACTCGATCTGGCGCGCGCCGCCGATCACCACGCCGGCCAGCGAGTTGGCGACCGCCAGGCCCAGGTCGTTGTGGCAGTGGACCGACCAGACGGCCTTGTCCGAATTGGGCACGCGTTCGCGCAGGCGGCGGATGCGCTCGCCGAACTGCTCCGGCATCGCGTAGCCGACGGTGTCGGGGAAATTGATGGTGGTGGCGCCTTCGGCGATCACGCCTTCCAGCACGCGGCACAGGAAGTCTTCTTCCGAGCGGCTGCCGTCTTCCGGCGAAAATTCGATGTCGTCGGTATGGTTGCGGGCGAAGCGCACGGCCAGCCTGGCCTGCTCCAGCACCTGCTCCGGCTCCATGCGCAGCTTCATCTTCATGTGCAGCGGCGAAGTCGCGATGAAGGTGTGGATGCGCTTGCGCGCGGCCGGCTGCAGCGCCTCGGCGGCGCGCGCGATGTCGCGGTCGTTGGCGCGCGACAGCGAGCAGATGGTCGATTCGCGCACCACCGCCGAAATCGCGCGGATCGCCTCGAAGTCGCCCGGCGAGGCGGCCGCGAAGCCGGCCTCGATCACGTCCACGCGCAGCCGCTCCAGCTGGCGCGCGATGCGCACCTTTTCGTCCTTGGTCATCGACGCGCCGGGCGATTGCTCGCCGTCGCGCAGGGTGGTATCGAAAATGATGAGGCGGTTCGGGTCAGACATGACGGCTCCAATAACAATGAAACGCGAGCGCCGCCCGGCCGCCTCGTGGGCAGGTCAGCGGCGCTCGCTCGGGTCGAACGGTTCGTCTTCGGTCTGGATGATGCTGACCGGCTTGCCCTTCGCAAGGCGCCACAGCAAGACCACATAACCGGATAAACCGTATAAAACAAACAGCGGCCACAGGACCACGGCCGGCTTGATCGCCACCAGCGCGAACACCAGCGCGATCAGGAATACGACGATGAAGGGCACCGACTTCTTGAAGTTGACGTCCTTGAAGCTGTAGAACGGGACGTTGGTGACCATGGTCAGGCCGGCGAACAGCGCGATGATCCAGCTGAGCCAGTCGACCGAGCGCGCGCTGACGTTGATGTCCGGGTCGGTCATCATCAGGATGAAACCGACCACCAGCGCCGCCGCCGAGGGGCTGGGCAGGCCCTGGAAGTAGCGCTTGTCGACCACCGCGATATTGGTGTTGAAGCGGGCCAGGCGCAATGCGGCGCCGGCGCAGTAGACGAAGGCCGCGATCCAGCCCAGCTTGCCCAGGCCGCGCAGCGAGTATTCGTAGATGACCAGCGCCGGCGCGGCGCCGAAGGAGACCATGTCCGACAGGCTGTCGTACTGGGCGCCGAATTCCGACTGGGTGTTGGTCAGGCGGGCGATGCGGCCATCCAGGCCGTCGAGGATCATGGCGATGAACACGGCCCAGCAGGCGTAGTCGAAGCGCTGGTTCATCGCCATCACGATCGCGTAGAAACCGCAGAACAGGGCCCCGGTGGTGAATGCATTGGGCAGCAAGTAGATGCCGCGCCCGCGCTGGCCGTCGGCGCGGCGGCCGAAGCGGGAGCGGGGAGCCTTCGGGGCCAGCGCTGCGCCGGCTTTTCTGCGTCGTGGGAAAGTTGCCATATGTGTCTATCAAGTAGGGACCGCGCAAGGCGTCGACCGCGTCATTATAGTGGGCGGTCGGCGACTTGTTAGCGAACGAGCACGCTTACTTGAATTTCACCTTTCCTGTCAGGTGCATCTGCAGCGTGGTCTCGCCCGGCTCGAAGCTGGGTTCGGCCACGTCCGGGGCGGCCTTGGCGGCGCGCGAGTACATCATCGGCGCGGCCGCGTCCATCATCGGCGGGCGCACGTTGCCGGCGCCTTCGAGGTCGACCGAATCGAGCACCGCGTCGGCCGGGTTGCGGCCCATGGCGCGGGCCAGCGAGCCAAGGCGCTCGTTGAGGTTCTTGTAGGCTTCGGCGATGCGCTGGTCGTCGAGGCGCTTCATGGTCTCGCGCGACAGGCCGAAGCTCAGGCCGTTCAGCGCCAGCACTTTCTGCGCGGCGGCGGCGGTTTTTTCCAGCGCGGCCAGGTTGCGCGTCTTCACCTGCAGCTGCTGGCCGACGCGCCAGGCGACCGGCACCGGCGGACGCTGGGCGCCCTGCATCGGCTGCGGGTGCGGCTGGTCGGGATAGACCGGATAGGTGTAATAGCCCTGGGTCTTGAGCTGGGCGCTGGCGTCGGCGGAGCGGATGATGTCCATCCCCTCCTTCATCTTGCGGTTCACGCGCGAGGCGGCCGCGGCCTTGTCCTTGTCCTGCTCTTCGATCGAGAACACGACCGTCGCTTCGTCATTTGCGCGCGTCACCTCGCCGGTGGCGGGAATGAACACCGTCGTACCGCTGGTCGAGGGACCGGTTTGGGCGGAAGCGGACATGGCAGCTGCAAGGCCGAGGATCAGGACGAGTTTTTTGGGCGACATTATTGTTCTCCGGGTGAGGCGGCGTGATTGCCGCGGTGCAGGATACGATACAGTTTTTTGAGGGAGTATTGATTTTCTGTATCGAATCGTTGCAATTTCCCGCCCGCAGAACGTCGTCCCCGCGCAGGCGGGGACCCATGCTGAGTTGACTCCGCCCGCGGCGTCGG
>JAEWEK010000277.1 GCA_023389425.1 Pseudomonadota bacterium
CAAGGGCGCCGGCACCATGCTCACCGCCGGCATCCACAAGGCCTACCGTGACGGCGTCGCCCGCCGCGCCGGCATCGACGGCGTGACCGAGATCGCCGTCGGCAGCGCCGAAGGCACCGGCTGCGCCGCCCAGGCCGCGCTGTACGAATGCAGCGCCGCCACCTTCCTCGCCGACCCGGCGCTGGAAGACGAGGTGTTCGGCCCCAGCTCGCTCATCATCCGCTGCCGCGACATCGCCGAGATGCAGGCCGTCGCCGCCCACCTCGAAGGCCAGTTGACCGCCACCGTGCACGCTGTCGCCGCCGACGGCGCGCTGGCCGCGCAACTGCTGCCGACGCTGGAACGCAAGGCCGGCCGCATCCTGTTCAACGGCTACCCGACCGGCGTCGAGGTGTGCCACGCGATGGTGCACGGCGGCCCCTTCCCGGCCACCTCGGACAGCCGCACCACCTCGGTGGGCGCGACCGCGATCGAGCGCTTCCTGCGCCCGGTCTGCTACCAGGACCTGCCGCAGGACCTGCTGCCGGAAGCGCTGAAGGACGGCAACCCGCTGGGCCTGGCCCGCATCGTCAACGGCGACCTCAAGCAAGCCTGAGCCTCAGCGTAAAAAAGGGCCGGCCCGAGACGCCGGCCCTGTATTACACTTGGCAGTTCCATAACAAAGAGACACGCTGACCATGACCCGCACCGCCCCCGGCAACTACAGGTGGACCATCTGTGCCCTGCTGTTCTTCGCCACCACCGTCAACTACCTCGACCGCCAGGTCCTGAGCCTGCTGGCCCCCGCCCTGTCCCGCGAATTCGGCTGGACCAATAGCGACTACGCCGACATCGCCGGCGCCTTCCAGTTCGTGTACGCCGTGGCGCTGCTGTTCGCCGGCCGCGTGGTGGACTGGCTCGGCACCAAGCGCGCCTACATCCTGGCGATCGTGATCTGGTCGCTCGGCGCGATCGCGCACTCGTACGCGATCCCGATCGGCGAAACCTTCAACAGCCTGACCGGCGCGCTGGGCTTTGCCGCCCTGCCGGCCTCGATCGCCGGCTTCATGGTCGCGCGTGCGGTGCTGGCGATCGGCGAGGCGGGCAACTTCCCGGCCGCGCTGCGCGCCACCGCCGAATACTTCCCCAAGTCGGAGCGCTCGTTCGCCACCGGCATCTTCAATTCCGGCGCCAATATCGGCGCCATCCTCGCGCCGCTGTCGGTGCCGCTGATCGCCGCCCTGTGGGGCTGGGAAGCGGCCTTCACCTGGATCGGCGCGATCGGCTTCATCTGGGTCGGGTTCTGGTGGTTCTATTTCGAAGAGCCGGCGCGCCAGCGCCGCCTATCGAAAACCGAACTCGATTACATCCAGGCCGATTCCGGCAGCGCCGAAGCGGATGCCTCCGCGCCGGCGCGCAAGGGCAGCTGGATGTCGCTGCTGCGCTACCGCCAGACCTGGGCTTTCGCGCTCGGCAAATTCCTGACCGACGGCATCTGGTGGTTCTTCCTGTTCTGGCTGCCGAAATACCTGTCGGCCGCCTACCACGTCGAAAGCACCGCGCTGGCGCTGCCGCTGGCGGTCGTGTACAGCATGACCATGATCGGCAGTATCGGCGGCGGCTGGCTGCCGGCACGCTTCATGGCCCGTGGCGACGCTCCGTTCGCGGCGCGCATGAAGGCCATGCTGGCGATCGCCTTCTTCCCGCTGGCGGTGCTGCTGGCGCAGCCGCTGGGCGGCTTCGGCTACTGGGTTCCCGTGATCCTGATCGGCATCGGCGCCTCGGCCCACCAGGCGTTCTCGGCCAACCTGTTCACGATTCCGTCGGACCTGTTCCCGAAAAACTGCGTGGCCTCGGTGGTCGGCATCGGCGGCATGGCCGGCGGCATCGGCGGCGTGCTGGTGACCAAACTGGGCGGCACCCTGTTCGACTTCTACGGCGCCCAGGGCCACATCGAAACCGGCTACATGATCATGTTCTGCATCTGCGGCCTGGCCTACCTCGCCGCCTGGACCGTGATCAAGCTGCTGGTTCCGGCCAAGGCCGAAACGGCGATCCCGACGGAGCTGGCCAATGCATGATCTGCAGCAGATCGCCGGCGCCGCCTGCACCGTCGGCGAATCGCCGCTGTGGCACGCGGCCGACAATGCCTGGTACTGGACCGACATCCCGGCGCGCCGCATCTGGCGCCTGGACGGCGGCAGCGGCGCGCTGACACACTGGAATACCGCCGAGATGGTGGCCTGCTTCGCGCCCGCCGCCGGCGGCGGCTGGATCGCCGGCATGGAGACCGGCGTGTTCAGCCTGCAGCTCGATGAAGACGGCAGCGTGGCCGCCGAGCGCCTGGCCGCGCCGGGCGAACTCGGTGCCGGCATGCGCTTCAACGACGGCCGCTGCGACCGCCAGGGCCGCTTCTGGGCCGGCACCATGTTCATGGACATGGCCGCGGCGCGCGCGGTCGGCGCCCTGTACCGCTACGACGGCGCGCACGGCCTGTCGGCGCCGGCGGTATCGGAGCTGCTGACGCAAAACGGCCTGGCCTGGTCGCCCGACGGCCGCACCATGTACCTGTCCGACTCGCACCCGCTGAGCCGCACCGTCTGGGCGTTCGACTACGACACCGCCAGCGGCACGCCGTACAATCGCCGCGTGTTCGCCGACATGCGCTCGTTCGCGGGACGCCCGGACGGCGCCGCCATCGATACCGACGGCTGCTACTGGGTCGCCGGCAACGACGGCTCCTGCCTGCTGCGCTTCACCCCCGAGGGCAAGCTCGATCGCGAGATCGCCCTGCCGGTGGCCAAGCCGGCGATGTGCAGCTTCGGCGGCCCCGGCATGGAATGGATGCTGGTGACGTCGATCCGCCCCGGCGATGCGCCGGCCGAATCTCCTGCCGGCGGCGTGTTCCTGCTTCGCCCCGGCGTGCGCGGCGTGCCCGACACGCCGTTTGCCGGCTGACCCTCCCGCGGTCCGCGCCGGAACAGAAAGAGGAAACACCGTAGTAGTTTTTTTAGTGAAGCACTGATGACCAAGCCATTTAAACGCATCCTGTTCACCGGCGCCGCCGGCAACCTCGGGCGCCGCCTGCGCGACCATCTCCACCAGTTCGCCGACGTCGTCCGTCTCAGCGACGCCGTCGACTTCGGGCCCGCGCGCGAAGGCGAGGAAATCGTGCTGTGCGACCTGGCCAACCGCGAGCAGGTGCTCGCCATGTGCGAAGGCGTGGACGCGATCCTGCACTTCGGCGGCGTCTCCACCGAGCAGCCGTTCGAGCCGATCATGAACGCGAACATCCTCGGCACCGTGAACCTGTACGAGGCCGTGCACAAGCTTGGCATCAAGCGCGTGCTGTTCGCCAGCTCCAATCACGCGATCGGCATGTACCCGACCACCACCCGCGTCGACGCCTCGATGCCGGTGCGCCCGGACGGCTACTACGGGC
>JAEWEK010000343.1 GCA_023389425.1 Pseudomonadota bacterium
GGCTTCAACCTGATCCCCGACCTGAACCTGTTCGACAACGTCGACGTGCCGCTGCGCTACCGCGGCTTCAACGCCACCGAGCGCAAGGAACGCATCGAGGACGCGCTGTCGAAAGTGGGCCTGGCCTCGCGCATGAAGCACTACCCGGCCGAGCTGTCCGGCGGCCAGCAGCAGCGCGTGGCGATCGCGCGCGCGCTGGCCGGTTCGCCCAAGCTGCTGCTGGCCGACGAACCGACCGGCAACCTGGATACGCAGATGGCGCGCGGCGTGATGGAGCTGCTGGAGGAGATCAACGCCCAGGGCACCACCATCCTGATGGTGACCCACGACCCGGAGCTGGCGGTGCGCACCCAGCGCAACGTGCACATCATCGACGGCCGCGTGTCCGACCTGGTGCGCGCCACCCCGACCCTGGTCGCATAAGGAGCTGCCATGTTCGGCTACTACTTCAAGCTCGGCGTGCGCAGCCTGCGCCGCAACCCGGCGCTGACCGCGCTGATGGTCATTACGCTGGCGGTCGGCGTGGCGGCGTCGATGTCGACGCTGACCGTCCTGCACATGATGTCGGGCGACCCGATCCCGCACAAGAGCCAGCGCCTGTTCGTGCCGGTGCTCGACGCCGGCCCCAAGGATGGCTGGAGCCCGGGCCAGGACCCGGACGATATCCAGATGACCTATCGCGATGCGACCAACCTGTACGACGCGGGCAAGGTCGGCGAGCATCGCGCCATCATCTACGGCGTCAACATGGCGGTCGAACCGGAGCGCAAAGACCTCGGCGCGTTCTCGGAGCAGGGCCTGGCGGCGACGCACGACATGTTCCAGATGTTCGAGGTGCCGTTCAAGTACGGTCAGCCGTGGACCGCCGCCGAGGACAAGGGCGCGGCCGACGTGGTGGTGCTGTCGACCGGCCTGGCCGATCGCCTGTTCGGCAACGTCAACCCGGTCGGCAAGCGCGTGCGCATGAAGGGTGTGTCATGGCAGGTGGTGGGCGTGGCCGACCACTGGAAGCCGCTGCCGCGCTACTACCACATCATTTCCGGCAACGGCGAATACGGCGACGAAGAGGGCTACTACGTGCCATTCTCCGCCGCCATCCGGCACGAGACCTCGAACAGCGGCAGCATGAACTGCAACGAGCGCAACGCAGTCCCGGGCTATGCCGGCGTCCTGCAGAGTAACTGCACCTGGATCCAGTTCTGGATCGAGACCGCCTCCGCCGGCGACCGCGGCGAGGTCACCAACTACCTCGACAACTACGTCCACGAACAGAACCGCATGGGGCGCATGCCGCGCAAGCAGCCGGCAAAGCTGTACAACGTGATGGAATGGCTGGACCTGAACAAGGTGGTCGGCAACGACAACCGGCTCGCGGTCTGGCTGGCCTTCGGCTTCCTTGCGCTGTGCCTGGTGAACACGATCGGCCTGCTGCTCGCCAAATTCTCGGTGCGGGCGCCGGAAGTCGGCATCCGCCGTGCGCTGGGAGCCTCGCGCCGCGAGATCTTCAGCCAGTTCCTGATCGAGACGGCGGTCGTCGGCCTGGTCGGCGGCGCCATCGGCCTGGCGCTGGCCTACGGCACGCTCGGCCTGCTGTCGATGGCTTCCGGCAGCATGAAGAACCTGGCGCACATGGACGCCTCGATGCTGGTGCTGACCCTGCTGCTGTCGATCGGCGCCGCGATCATCGCCGGCCTGCTGCCGACCTGGCGCGCCTGCCAGGTCACCCCGGCGCTGCAACTCAAATCCCAATAAGGAGCGATCATGGAACTGCGTCCCATCCTTTCCGCGCTGATGCGCAACAAGACCGGTCCGATCCTGGTCGCCGTCCAGGTCGCGCTCAGCCTGGCGATCCTGGCTAATGCCCTGCACGTGGTGAACCTGCGCCAGCAGACCAGCGCGCGCGCCAGCGGAGTCGCCGGCGAGCACGAGGTCTTCCACATGCGGGTGCGTAACCTCGACACCGCCGGATTCGAACAGGCGATCGCGACGCGCGAGCATGAGCTGGCGACGCTGCGCGCGCTGCCGGGCGTGGTCGCGGCGGCCGAAGTCAACCAGGTCCCGCTGACCAACAGCGGCAACAGCAACGGCTGGTCGGTCAACCGCAACCAGCTGCGCCCGACCGGCAGTGCCGCCACCTACGACAGCAGCGGAAACCTCATCAAGACCTGGGGGCTGAAGCTGGTCGAAGGCCGCGACTTCCGGGCCGACGACCTGGTCAACCTCGATCCGGCCAAGGACGCCAACACGCCCTCGGACCAGGTCATCATCACCAGCGCCATCGCGCAGAAGGCCTTCCCCGGCCAGTCGGCGGTGGGCAAGGAGATCTACAACGGCACCGGCGACGGCGCGCGCGCGCTCCACATCATCGGCGTGGTCGAACGGCTGCAGTCGCCGTGGGCCCCGACCGATGAAAAATCGGAGTGGTCGATCATCCGCCCGATCCGGTTCGCCAGCAGCTCGGCGGGATACACCGTGCGCGCCGAGCCGGGCCAGCGCGACCGCGTGATGCGCGATGCGGAAGAAGCCATCCGCAAGTCCTCGCCGACGCCGAAGGTCATCACCACCGAATCGCTGGATGAAGCGCGCGCCAAGCGCTACGCCGCCGACCGCGCCCTGTCGTGGATCCTGATCACGGTGTCCGGCCTGCTGTTGCTGGTGACCGCCAGCGGCATCGTCGGCATGGCCAGCCTGTGGGTGACGCAGCGCCGCAAGCAGATCGGCGTGCGGCGTGCGCTGGGGGCGCGCCGGATCGACATCCTGCGCTACTTCATCACCGAGAACCTGCTCATCACCAGCACCGGCGTGGTCGCCGGCGTCCTGCTGGCGGTTGGGCTGAACAATATGATGGTGGCGCATCTCGAAATGGCACGCCTGCCGCTCGGCTATCTGGTGGCCGGCGCGGGCCTGTTCTGGGCGCTCGGCCTGATGGCGGTGTACGGCCCGGCGTGGCGCGCGGCGTCGATTTCGCCGGCGCTGGCCACCCGCACCGCCTGAGCCGGGCGACAGGATGGTATGCTTGCGGCCATGCCGACCGTACTGATCATCGACGACAACGCCGCCGTGGCGATGGCGCTGGAAGTGCTGTTTTCGCTGCACGACATCGCCGCGCTGCGCGCCGCCTCGCCCGCCGAAGGGCTGGCCGTGCTCGCGCGCCAGCCGGTCGACCTGGTCATCCAGGACATGAACTTCACGGCCGACACCACCTCCGGCGAGGAGGGCACGGCGCTGTTCCACGAGATCCGCAAGCGCCATCCGGACTTGCCGGTGATCCTGCTGACCGCCTGGACCCATCTGGACGCCGCGGTGGAGCTGGTCAAGTCCGGCGCGGCCGACTACCTGTCCAAGCCCTGGAACGACGACCGCCTGCTGGCCACCGTCACCAACCTCATCGAACTGGGACAGGCCAACCGCGCGCTGCGCGAGCGCCTGCAGCGCGAACGCCGCGCGCGGCGCGAGCTGGAGCAGCAGTTCGACCTGCGCGGCATCGTGTGGGCCGACCCGGCCACCGAACGCGTGCTGCACCTGGCCTGCCAGGTCGCGCGCTCCGACGTGCCGGTGCTGGTCACCGGCCCGAACGGCACCGGCAAGGAACGCATCGCCGAAGTCATCCAACGCAATTCGCACGTCGCCGGCGGACCTTTCGTCGTGCTCAACTGCGGCGCGCTGCCGGCCGAACTGATCGAAGCGGAACTGTTCGGCGCCGAAGCCGGGGCCTACACCGGCGCCGCGCGCGCGCGCGAGGGCAAGTTCGAGGCGGCCGACGGCGGCACCCTGTTCCTCGACGAGATCGGCAACCTGCCGCTGGCCGGACAAATGAAGCTGCTGCGGGTGCTGGAAACCGGCCGCTTCGAGCGCCTCGGCTCCAACCGCGAGCGCCAGGTCAAGGTGCGCGTGGTCAGCGCCACCAACGCCGACCTGCAGGCCATGATCCGCGCCGGCACCTTCCGCGAAGACCTGTACTACCGCCTGAACGTGATCGAGCTGCGCCTGCCGCCGCTGGCCGCCCGCCCCGGCGACATCGTCCCGCTGGCGCGCAGCTTCCTCGGCGCCGGCAAGACCCTGCACGCTTGCGCCGAGGCGGCGCTGCTGGCGCACCCATGGCCCGGCAATGTGCGCGAACTGAAGAACGTGATGGCACGCGCCGCCCTGCTGGCCCGCGGCGACGCCATCAAGCTCGACGACCTCGGCCTGCCCGCGCAGCAGCCGGCCGCCGACAATGAACCGGACCGCGAGGCGATCACCCAGGCGCTCGCGCGCGCCGGCGGCGTCATCGCCCAGGCCGCGGCGGAACTGGGCCTGTCGCGCCAGTCGCTGTACCGGCGCATGGAACGGCTGGGCATCGGCCGCGCCGCATGAGCGAAGCGCCGCGTGCCCGCCGGCGCGGACGCCGCCTCTCGCTGGTGGCACGCTGGTCGGCGCTGGTGGGCACCCTGCTCACCGTCGGCATCGCCATCGCGCTGGCCCTGAACTGGTACCTGCCCGGCCAGCCGCTGCTGGTGTTCGCCATCTGCCTGGTCGGCGTGGTGCCGATGGCGGTCATCACCATCCGCGCCCAGATCCGGCCGATCCTGTCGCTGTTCCGCGCGCTCGAAGGCACGGTCGCCAGCTACCGCGACGGCGACTTTTCCTTCAGCCTGCACTGGCCGCAGAACGACGAGCTGGCCGACCTGATCGCCGCCCACAACGAGCTCGGCCACGTGCTGCGCGACCAGCGCCTGGACCTCGTGCAGCGCGAGCTGCTGCTCGACACCATGGTCCAGAACACGCCGGTGGCGATGCTGCTGGTGGCCGGATCCGCCAGCCGCAACGGCCCGATCGTGTACGCCAACAGCGCCGCGCGCCAGCTGCTGGCCAAGGGCCGCAAGCTGGAAGGCCTGCAGCTGGGCGAGGTGCTGTCGCAGGCGACGGCGGCCCTGCGCGAAGCGATCGCGCGCGGCGGCGACGGCCTGTTCTCGGTCGGCGACGGCGACGAGGAAGACGTCTACCACCTCGCGCGCAGCAACTTCACCCTCAACGGCCGCAAGCACGAGCTGCTGCTGCTGCGCCACCTGACCTCCGAACTGCGGCGCCAGGAAGTGCAGACCTGGAAGAAGGTCATCCGCGTCATCAGCCATGAACTGAACAATTCGCTGGCGCCGCTGGCCTCGCTCGCGCATTCCGGCGCGGAGCTGGTGCGGCGCGGCCAGCCCGAACGCCTGCCGCAAATCCTCGAAACCATCGGCGAACGCACCCGCCACCTGGAAAGCTTCATCCTCGGCTACGCGCGCTTCGCCAAGCTGCCCACGCCGCGGCTGGAATCCTGCGACTGGGGCGCCTTCATCGCGCGCCTGGCTTCGCAGGTGCGCTTCAAGCTCGGCGGCGAACCGCCGTCCGAGCCGGCCCGGATCGACGCGGCCCAGATGGAACAGGCGCTCCTCAACCTGCTCAAGAATGCGCACGAATCCGGCTCACGGCCGGAACAGGTCGAGCTGCACGTGCGGCGCGTGCAGGACATGGTCCGCATCGACGTGTTCGACCGCGGCAGCGGCATGAACGACGCGGTGCTGACCAATGCGCTGGTGCCCTTCTACTCCACCAAGCGCAGCGGCACCGGCCTGGGCCTGGCGCTGGCGCGCGAGATCGCGGAGGCCCACGGCGGCCGCATCCTGCTGGCCAACCGCGAAGGCGGCGGCCTCGCGGTCAGCATGCTGCTGCCGGCGCTGCCGCAGCCGGCCTGACGGGCGATCTGCTAAGATCGGCCTTTGCGCCGCTCCAGAATCATCCGCCATGTCGTCCATCCCGCCGCGCGCCGATGCGCGCTTCGCCCAGCCGGGCCATCCTCCCGCCACCGTCACCGAATTCGAAGGCGTGCGCTCGCTCCACCTCGGCACGTCATGGGTGCAGGGCGCGATGCGCCTGGCGCGCCCGGACAACATCGAGCTCGAATACGTGCGCATGATGATGATGTGGATGCTGTTCCAGCCGGCGCCGCGCCGCATCGTGCAGCTGGGCCTGGGCAGCGCGGCGCTGACCAAGTTCTGCCATGCGCGCTTCCCGGAGGCGCGGGTGAGCGCGGTCGAGCTGAATCCGAACGTGATAGCGATCTGCCGCGCCCTGTTCGGGCTGCCGGACGACGACGCGACGCTGGAAGTACGCGAGATGAACGCGCTCGATTTCGTCAACGACCGGGCCAACCACGGCAAAATCGACGTGCTGCAGGTGGACCTGTACGACGAGCACGCGCGCGGCCCGGTGCTCGATACGCCCGAGTTCTACCAGGCCTGCGCCGACTGCCTGGCGCCCGGCGGGATCATGACCGCCAATGTGTTCGGCGACGACTTCTCCAACTACGACAAGAACCTGCAGGCGATGGAACAGGCGTTCGACGCGGTGGCCTGGCTGCCGGAGGTGCACGACGCGAACGTGATCGTCATCGCCTTCAAGGACGCGCCGCAGATCGACTTTTCGCTGCTGTACGACCGCGCCGCCGAGATCAAGCGCCGCTACAACCTCGACGCCAAGCGCTGGGTGAACGGCCTGAAGGAATGGATGCGCGACCACGCATAGTTCAGCGGCGCTCGCGCCACCATAGCACCAGCATCGCCAGCGCGAACACGAGCGCGAAGGGCCAGCGCGGCAGCACGCCGGGAAGGCCCTGCGTCGCGGCCGGCGTGCGGGCCGCGTAGCGCGCCGTGGCCTCGCGGCGCTGGGCCGCCTGCCACTGCGGCCATTCGCGCTCCGAATACACGTAGACGGCGTGCTTCGCGCCGCTGTCGGGACTTTCGATCTCGAGCCAGCCGGGTTTCGCCGGCCACACCGCCACGCATGAGGCATCGATGCGGTCGGGGCGGCGCTGCCATGCCAGCGTCCGGTGCAGGCTGGGGAACACGGCCGAGCCTTGCGCTCCGCGTGCGCATACTTCCAGGCGCTGGCCCGGCAGCGGCATCTCGTGCGGATCCAGCCACTCGACCGCCTGCGGCCGGGTCACGCCGAGCGCATCGAGGGTGGACTGCCACCACAGCGCCAGCTGCATCGGGTCGCTGATCGCGTAGTGGTGCCAGTTGGCGGCGCCGAGCCAGCCGATACGGCCCGCGTGCCAGTCGCGCGTCCACAGCAGGCCGGCGGCCTTGTGCCACGGGCCGCGCTCCAACGGATTGAATGGCGCGAGCGACATCGCCAGCGGCGCGCCTTCGGTCGCATTCTCGGGCTGCGCCTTGAGATCAAGTTGCAGCATGCGCGACCACGCGCCGGGATCGGCGGCGTTCCCGCCAAGGATCAATAGCGAGGCGCCGCGTTCTACCTGCGCCAGCATCGCGCTGCGCTGCGCCGGCGCCGCGTGTTCGAACCATGCGGCGTCGACCAGCAGCAGGTTGGGGTCGCCCAGCGCTTCGGCCGGGGTCTCGCTGCGGGTCAGGGATTTGCCCAGCGCGATCTGCCAGTCCAGCAGCGCGTTGCTGTTGGCGAGCAGCGCATCCAGCGCGCGCAGGTCGAACGACGGCGCGCCGAAGCGGCCCTGCACGCGCAGCGGTTCCGGCTCGCTGACGCTGAACGGCACCGGCCCCTCGACGATCAGGCGGCGGTCGGCGCCAAACAGGCGCGCCCGCAGCACCATCCGCTCCGCCACCGAGGGCAGCCACTGCACCGTCAGGTCGCCGTCGCCATGCGCTTCCGACAGCACCCAGCCGTTTTCAGCGACCAGCTGCAGGCGCGCCTGCGCATGCGTCGCGGGGCGGCGCACGGTCAGCGCGAACATGCGGCCGAGCGCGATCTGGCGCGGGAAATCGAGCTCGATGCCGCCCTTGCCGGCGTCATCCCAGGTCAGCGGACGCGCCGCCAGGTCGTCCCACTGCGCGGCGCGCAGGCCGTCGCCCTTGAGCCGCAGCGCGGCGACGCCGTCCAGCGAATGCGGCGGCTTGCGCGCGTCGATGGCCAGGGCCGCGGGCGCCTGTACCGGCAACGCGAATTCGCCGCACAGCAGCGCCAGCGCGAGCGCGGCGACGGCGACCAGCGCGGCGTCGATCCATGTGCGGCGCCACAGGCTGGCGGCGACGGCCAGGATGCCGATGCATGCAATGGCCAGGATCATTTGTTCTCCTCCGCGCGCCAGGCCTTGGTAAATGCGGTATCGACCGCCGGTCTGGCCTGCAGCCTCACCTGCGGCGTGCCGGCGCCCTCGCGCAGCCACGCGCGCAAGGCCGTGCGGCATGGCATGCAGCCGTCTTCCACGTCCTGGATCGAGCGCTGCGCGGCCAGGCGCTGCAAATCGGTGGGGATGCGCTCGCGCACCCAGTCGTGCGCGGTGCGCGTCCACAGCGCCGGCAGCGGACCGTCGGTGGACAGCACCTGCAGCAGCTCGCGCAGCTGCTGCGGCACCTTGTCGGGCGCCTCGTCCTGCACGCGCTTGCTGCTCGCGCTGCCGGCCATGTCGCCCGTCATGCGCTTGTCTTCCTTGATCGGCGGCGGCGCGAAGGCGGTCTTGTGCAGGTAGATGCGGTCGGCCTGCTGCAGCTCCTTCACCGCGTCCAGCGCCTTGTACTCGGGAGGCAGCGCGGTCCCGGGCGTAATCGCGCGCAGGGCCTTCTCGGCATCCCACATCGCCGACAGCGCGCGCCGCAGGACCTTCTTGGTGGCGTCGTCGAACAGCGTGGCGTTTTCCGCCTGGTCGTGGGCGTGGCCGTACTCGTGCAGGACGTCCTTCTTCTCGCCGGGATGGTCGTCGTCGTGGCCGTCGCCGCCGAACAGCGTCGATTCCTCGCCGAGGAACTGGCCGTAGCGGCGCCGCAGCTGTGCCTGGTCGGCGGCGATGGCCTGGCTGCGGTCGCGCACCGTGGCCTCGCTCATGTGCTTCGCCTTCATGTCCGCCACCAGCTGCTCGGTGTCGATGATGATCTGGCGCTGGCTGCGCAGGCTCTCGGGCTTGACCAGCATCGGCATCGCCGATGTCTCGTTGTCGTCCGCTTGCACCGGCGCCGGCAGGCGCAGCGTGTAGGTCGGCGACTGCACCGTGTGCGGCCGCGGGGCGTTGTCGCTGGCGCGCACGAAGAAGTACAGCTCGTCGCCCGGCTCCATGCCCAGCTCGGCCAGCGTCCACTGCTTCGACCAGTCGCGCCGGCGCGGGTCGCTCGATTCCGGCAGCGGCATTTCGCGGTCCGAGAAGCGGATGTTCTCGCCGCTGCCGCGCGCCAGGGTCAGGTGCAGGGTGGCGCGCTGCACGCGATAGTCGTCGCGCACCGAGACCGCCACTGCGACCGTCTTTGCATCCTCGCGCAGTTCATGCACCATCTCGGCGGGCGCGATGACGTCGATCTCGGGGGGCTGGTCCAGCGTCACCTTGATGTTGTAGCGGGTGCCGTGCCAACGCCAGAACATGGACTCGCTGGCGCTCATGCGCACGCAGGGCTGGCCGGCCGGCAGCGACTGGCCGCCGCTCAGCTCGACCAGCGCATCGAGCGCCGCGCCGCTCTTCTCGCACCATTCGATCTCGCTGTATTCCGGCACCTGCAGGTCGCGCGGCGCGCCCTGGCTGGCGGCGGCGCCGGTGTAGGCGGGCGGCGTCACCTTGAGCACCAGCTCCTGGCGCAGCACCGCCTTGGGCAATACCGCGCGCAGGCCCGGCGCCTGCCTGGCTGCCGTGGCGAGCGGATGCGAAGTCGCCACCCACACAGCCGCCGCCGCGAGCAAGCTCAGTCCCAGCCAGGGCAAGCCGAGCGGAACACGTGCGCCGGCGATCGAACGCACGGCGCTGCCGTCCAGGTTCGCATCGACGCGCTGGAGCAGGCGTTCGCGCTGCATGCGCGCGACCGGGGTCTGCGCCTCGACCAGCAGGCCGCTGCTGTCTTCCAGTTCGGGCAGGGCGTCATCCAGCCAGCGCGGCCAGCGCGCCGCAGCCTTCCGATGCACCTTGTAGGCATCCCATGCGCACCACGCGGCCCAGGCGCCAACGCCGGCGGGCATACGCAGCGCCAGCCAAGGCAGCAGGCCGGCCACCCACACGGGCGCGCGCCGCAGCAAGGCCGCGCGGCCGATACGCGCTGCGATGTCAGCGGCGGCGCGCATGCGTCAGCACCCTTTCAAGAGCAAACAGGGCAACGATCAGCCACGCCAGCATGGTCCGCAGTTCGCCTTCGGCTTCGTCCGACTGCCACACGCGCCTGCCCTCGGTGGTGTACGAGGGCGTAGTGTACGGCTGGGGCGCGTAGTGCAGCCGCTGCCAGGCGGCGAACAGGAGGCGCGCGCCGTCCGGGTCTTTCGGCGGCCACGCCGCATCGCTCCACAGGCGCCCACGGGCGCTGTCGGCGTAGCGCATGCCGTCGACCTGCCTTGCCTCGCGCAGTTCGGGGAAGGCGCTGGCGTCCGCCACCCACCACAGCGGTGCGTGCAGGCCGGCGGCGGGTGCTTGCGGCACGTCCCAGATGATCAGGTCGGCCTTCGAGGTCGGCTCGTCGTCGATGACGTAGCGGTCGCCGCCGTCCAGCGTGCTGAACAGGCGGCGCCACGCCTGCGCCCGCCCGCTCACGATGGCGACGTGGCGCGTCACGGCCTCGCGCGGCGCGCTGGCGGTATGCAGCTCGAAGCGGCGGCTGAACGCCGGTTCGGTGGCCGGCATCGGCAGGTCGCCCAGCACCAGCACGCGCGACTGCGGGCGCCACTCGCGCTCGTGGCTGCGCAGCCAGTCCAGCGCCTGCGCGGGCGGCAGCTCGATCCGCTGCGCGTCCTTCAGGCCTGCGGCGGCGATCTGCTTGTCGGCCCACGCCGCATCGGTCCCCTTTGCCACCACGACCGAATCGGGCCGCCACGGCAGCACGGGATCGGCCAGCCACGTAATGACCGCGAGCAGCAACAGGCAGCGCAGCAGCAGCAGGACGACATCGACCCAGCGCCAGACGCGCACCTGTTTTGGTTCGACGCGCGGCACGAAGCGCGCCGTCGCCAGCGGCTGCGCGCGCGTCTGCACGCGCCGCTGCCGGTGCCACCACACGGGCAGCAGCAGGACCGGAAGCGCCAGCCACCACAAGCTGTTCATGCGCGCCTCGGCTGGCGCAGCCACATGCGCAATACCTCGCCCGGCGGCTGCTCGATCCGGGCGGTGGTCAAGGGAATGTCATGCTGGCGGCACTCGGCCTTCACTGTCGCGAAGTGGGCGTCGCGGTTGCGGCGATAGGTCTCGCGGGCGGCGGCATCGAAGGCGAACACGCCCTCTTCCTGTTCCGGATCACGATAGGCCGGACCAGCTTCGAAACTGGCCTCGCATTCGGCCTGCGTCTGCAGGCACAGCGCGCGCACGTCGTGCTGCATGTGGCGCAGGCGCACCAGCGCTTCCGACAGCGGCGACGGCCAGTCGAGCAGGTCGCTGGCGGCGAACAGCACGCTGGGCGAGCGCGCGAAATGCAGGGAGCTGCGCAGGACCTCGGCTTCCGGCAGGCTGCCTGCGGCATCCGCACGGGACATCTGCGCCAGCACCCGCTGCAGCTGGCGCGGGCCGCGCGCCGCCGGCGTGAACTGCACCGCGCCATCGCGCAGCACCACCAGGCCGAAGGCATCGCCCTGGCGCTGCGCGATCGCCGCCACGCAGCCCAGCAAGGCGCGCGCATACGACAGCTTGTCCAGCCCCTCGACAGAGTGGCTTGGTTCGCTCATCGATGCGCTCGCGTCCAGCAGCAGCCACACGGCGACATGGCTGTCGCGCTCGGCCTCGCGCACATAGTAGCGGTCCGCGCGCGCCAGCAGCTTCCAGTCCACGCGGCGCCACTCGTCGCCCGGCGCGTAAGCGCGGTATTCGGAGAACTCGACGCCCGCACCGCGCTCGCGGCCGGCATGGATGCCGTGGCCGAGCCCCGCCAGCACGTGACGGATCACGAGGTCGAGGTCTTTCGTTTGCGCGATCAGCGCCGAACTTGCCAGCGCCAACTCAGTCGACCTTGATCTCGCGGCGCAGGGACTGCAGGATATCGGCGATTTCGATGCCGTCGGCTTCCGCTTCGAAGTTGCGCAGCACGCGGTGCGCCAGCACCGGCAGCAGCATGGCGCCGATGTCCTCGCGCGTGACCGCCAGCCGGCCATGCATCAGCGCGCGCGCCTTCGATGCCAGCACCAGCGCCTGGCCGGCACGCGGGCCGGCGCCCCAGCCGACGTGCTTCTGCACCGCGGCCACCGTGCTCTCCGCCGGACGCGTGGCGCGCACCAGGCGCGTGGCGTAGCGCAGCAGGTGGTCGCCGATCTCGATGTCGCGCACCAGCAGCTGCAGGCGCAGCAGGGTCGCCACGTCCATCGCCGGCTCGGCATCGTCCAGCCCCGCGTGCGTGGTGCGCGAGACCATCAGCACTTCTTCCTCTTCGGTCGGATAGCCGACGTCGATGCGTAGCAGGAAGCGGTCGAGCTGGGCTTCCGGCAGCGGATAGGTGCCGGCCTGTTCGATCGGGTTCTGCGTCGCCAGCACGAAGAAGGGCTTGGGCAGGCGGTGCGTGGTTCCGGCGAAGGTGACGGCGCGCTCCTGCATCGCCTCCAGCAGCGCCGACTGGGTCTTGGGCGGCGCGCGGTTGATCTCGTCCGCCAGCAGCACCTGCGTGAACACCGGTCCCTGCTGGAAGCGGAACACGCGCTGGTGCGTCTCGACGTCCTCTTCAAGGATCTCGGTGCCGACGATATCGGAGGGCATCAGGTCCGGCGTGAACTGCACGCGCCGGAATTCCATGTCGGTGGCCTGCGCCAGCGACTTCACCAGCAGCGTCTTGCCCAGTCCCGGCACGCCTTCGACCAGCGCGTGGCCGCCCGCCAGCAGGCAGGTGACGAGCAGCTCGACCACGTCCTGCTGGCCGATGATCACGCGGCCCATGCTGCGCTTGAGCGCGTCCACCTTCGCCGCCAGCTCCGCGACTTCGTTCTCGTTCCATGCTATCGCGTCACGTTCCGACACAGCTCAAGCTCCCAATGCGTATTGAATGATGTTGATGGCGAAGCGGGTATTGTCCACCGCCAGCCAGCGCTTGTTGCGAAAGTCGTAGTCCCACTCGCAACCGTAGTCCTTGTTCGAGTACAGCACGCGGATCCTGCCGTCGATCTCGATCGCCTTCAGGTATTCGTGCACCAGGTCGTCGCCCCAGCCGTTCAGCTCCACGGCGGTGTTGGGCGGGCCGTCGAACTTGAAGAAGCACGAATACAGCCGGTGCGAATTCGGGATCTTCTTCATCGCCTTGAGCCCGAAGATGCGGGCCATCTCGGCTTCGAACGATTTGGCGAACAGGCCGTCGATGTCGTGGTTGCAGTCGTCCACGAACACGAAGCCGCCGCCTTTCACGTAGCGCTCGAAATTGCGCCGCTCCGCCGGGGTGAACTGCACCAGCTTGTGCCCCGCCAGGTAGCAGAACGGCGCTTCGAGCATCTTCGGATCCGACAGCGCCACCAGCCGCTCCGCCGGATCGACCCGCAAGGTGGTGTATTCGACCAGCGAATTGAGCACGTTGCTGGGCATGCGGATGTCCACGTCCCAGTCGCCCGACTCGTAAGTCAGGCGCGTGAAGTAGAAATCGTACTGCGCCATCGGGACCTTACACCGCGTCGGACAGGGACGTGAAGTTGAAGTCGCGCAGGCGCATCGGCGGGATCACCATCTGGAACCGCACTTCATCCGGGCCGATCACCACCGGCTTGCCCAGTTCATCGACGTTGTTGAGCATCGTGATCGGGCTTTCGTTGAAGCGGAAGTTCTTGATCGGGTACTTGATCTTGCCGTTCTCGACGTAGAAGGTGCCGTCGCGCGTCAAGCCCGTCAGCAGCAGCGACTGCGGGTCGACCATGCGGATGTACCAGGTGCGCGTGACCACCACGCCCTTCTTGGTCGATGCGATCAGCTCCTCCAGCGACTTGGTGCCGCCTGCCATGATCATATTGCCCGGGCGGCCGGTCGCCTGCTGGCCCTTTTTCTGCGCCCAGTAGCGCGAGTATTCGAGCGAGGCCACCTTGCCGTCCTTGATCAGGTCGCGCTTTTCGCGGGCCAGCATCGAGCCGCTATCCCATGGCAGCACCGGCACGTCCTTGTCCCACGGGTCGGACCACACGTTGACCTGTTCGTCGAACAGCTTCTCGCCGAGGCGGTTGCCGCCGCCCTTCTTGGCGAGGAAACTGCGGCCCTCGTCGGCCTGGCGCGCGCCGAAGGCGCCGAACATGCGGCCCACGATCTCGGACGTGGCGGCCGGCTCGAGGATGACGGTGTAGCGGCCCGGCTCCAGCGCGCGCGCTTCCACCGAACGCAGCGCCTTTTCGATCGCGACGTCGGATGCCTCGCGGGCGTCGAAGTGGCGGGCGTCGGAGGCGGAGCGCGTGACCCATCCGGAACCGCGGCCGTCTTCGGTGCGCACGGTGCAGGTATAGTCAAGGCCCGTATAGTCCTGGTGGCCAAACACGCCGTTGGAGTTGGCGATGGTCTCGAAGCCGGCGGTGTCGGTGAAGAAGCCGGCGGCGACCAGGTTCTTCTTGCGGCAGGCGAGAATGGCCTGCGACGCCACTTCGGCGCGGTAGTCAGGATCGATCGCCGCGGTCTGCTCGATGAAGGTCTGCGAAGCCTTGAACTCCTGCTTGCCCGGCGCCGGCATGAACTCCGGGTTTTCCGGCGCGAGCCGGGCGATGTCCTCGGCGCGGCGCACCGCGCGCTCCAGCGCCTTGTCGTCGAATTCGTTGACGGTGGCCGTTCCCTGGCGCTTGCCGAAGGAAACCGTGACCGCCAGGTTGACGTCTTCCGTCACGCCCGAGGTCGACACGCCGTTGCGCGCGAAGCGGATATTGCCGGTGCGGCTGCCGTCGATGCGCACGCTGCATTCGTCGGCCTTGGACAAGCCGATCACGCGGTCGCAGATGCGTTTTGCTTCTTCCTGGTTGAGCTTTTTCATGCTGTCCCTTATCCGATCTTGCGAGCAGTGTTGATGACATTGATGCCGTTGAAGCGCGTCGTGCTGGAGCCGTGCGACACCGCGCTGACCTGGCTCGGCTGGCCTTTGCCGTCGAAAAAGGAGCCGCTCATGCGCCAGTCGCGTTCATCGCAGGTGGCCACGCAGGCGTTCCAGAATT
>JAEWEK010000347.1 GCA_023389425.1 Pseudomonadota bacterium
GTGTACTTGATGGTGCCGTCCAGGCGTGCATCGCGGTCGTCGCCGTAGGTTTCACGACGCCATTCCACGCCCGTGGCCAGGCCCACGTCGCCGCTCTTCAGGCTGAACAGCTTCGGGTTGGTGAAGCGCCCGTCCCAGGTGGTCAGCGAGGTCGTGCTGATGCGGTGCACTTCGACAAGGAAAGGATTGATCGAGGAACGCGGGTTGGGCGTGCCGTCACCGATCGAATAGTTGCCCTGCGTGCCGCCATTGAAGGGGTTGTAGGCGTCGGGCGTGTTCAGGCCCAGTTGTTTTTGGAACAGCGTGTTGCTGATCGCATTGTGGGTGTTGTCGTCGGTGCGGGCACGGGCGTAGGAGAGGGCGCTCTCCCACTTGAACTCGCCAAGGTCGCCACGCAGTCCGAGCAGGGCGCGGCCCATATTGTCCTTCACCGTATAGGTGCGCGGGCCGGTATCGACTGGGCGGTAGCTGGTAATGCGGATTGGCAGGCCCTCGGTCGGCACGCCGGTCAGGTTGGCCAGGCGGTTCGGGCTGCTGGTCGGGCCGAACGGGTTCCAATAGTTCGATGCCGGGATGGTGATGACGGCGCTCGAGATCGGCGCCGACTGTTCGCGCATCCCTTCGAGTTTGGCCTGATAGTAATTGGCTTCACCAAACAGCTCGTTCTGGCCGAAGGGCTGGCGGAAGCTGCTGAAGGCATTGACGCGATCGAGCCCACCGCGGATCGAACGGTCCGGGTTCTCGTCGTAGCGCAGGGGACGGTCGGCGGTGCCGGTGAGGCCGCCACTGCGCAGGCACAGGTTGTTGCTGTAGACGGTGCTCGAGCAGCCGCCGTCGGTGTTGCTGGTCGGCTCCACGTGGAAGGCGCCGGTGGTCGTCAGGGAGGCCGCACCCTGCTTCACGGTTGCGGTCGCGCCGGTGGCCGTGACGGCAGTGAACGAGCCCCATGGCGAACTGGTGGAGCGGTTGTCGAAATTGGTGTCGGCTGACCAGTCCGTGCCGGCCATGGCCGGCAGATGGTTTTCGCTGGCCGAGAACGGACGCTCGCTGGCCAGCAGCGCAGAACGCTTGGTGAAGCTGGCGAACATCTGGACATTGCCGCCGGCAGCCGTGTCCATCCCGGCCTTGATGGCGCCGGTCTTTTCGTCCGTGCCCTTGGCCGAACCGTAGCGGCCTTGCAGGCGCACGCCCTTGAATTTTTGGTCGGTGAGGACGTTGACCACGCCGGCCACGGCATCCGAGCCGTAGAGGGCGGCGGCGCCGTCGCGCAGCACCTCGATCCGGTTGACGGCGCCGACGGGCAGGGAATTGGTATTGGCGGTCTGGACCGGAACAAAGTTCTCGGTCTGGGTGCCCGGGGTCAGGATCAGGCGCCGGTCGTTCACCAGCACCAGGGTGTTGCCGGTGCCGACGCCGCGCAGATTGATCGAGGCATTGTCGCCACGGGCGTCGTTCAGGTTGCCGGTGGTGCGCGCCTCCTGGAAGTTCACGTCGCCTGCCTGCGGCAGGGAGCGGAACAGATCATCGCCCGAGACACTGCCGACGGCGGCAATCTGTGCGGCATCGATGACGGAAATAGGGAGGGCTTCTTGCGTCCGGCTGTTGGCGATGCGCGAGCCGGTGATGGTCACATTCTGGATCGGCGCAGCAGACTCGCTGCTGGGAGGTGGTGGGGTGGTCTGGGCCTGGGCCATGCTGTCGACCGCAGACAGAACAGCTGACGCGAGGATGGTGAGGGTCGTAGAACGAATTTTCTTCATGGCAGTCCCTTAGTTGTAATTATTGGGACATTCTGCGGCAGCAACTAAGGTATTTATATTTCCAATTTATATGGCGGTTATAACTAAACTTTATGGATGAGCAACATGTACGACCACTTGTGGACACGGGTCAGGCGGCAGGCTCGTGCCAAGGGACGCGCTGAACCGTGCAGGGCGAGCGGAGCGTGTTGTGAATCTCCGCCGGGCGATCGGTTTCCGCGAGCAGTCGCTCGATCTGCTCGGGTGAGGCGGATGAATCCACCTTGGCAGAATAGACGATTGACTCGGCGGCCAGCCCGACACCATTGAACTGCGCGGTGGCGACAACCTCGCAGCCATTGATTGCGATGCCAAGCCGGGCGGCTTCCCGGTAGAGGTCATTGCAGTAGCAGGTTGCCAGCGCAGCCATCAGGAGCTCGCCGCCATTGACGGCGCTGCCCTGGCCAGTGGCCCTCGCGGAGACAGGCAAACGCTGCGTGGTGCCGGCGGTGAAAAGGCGTACGTTGTGCTCGCTTGGAGCATTGAGGACGTGGGCTGAAATTTCCATTTGCGGAATTCCTTTTTACGCGGCCTGAGGTGGAGTAGGCATCCCGGCTTATTTTCTGTCGATGGAATATCGTAGCAGACACTACAGTATTCATACCGAGGTGCTTGGGTGCAAGGTCGCGCGCCCTCGGTGCGCGGGCTACCGTAGCTTTTCTCGTGAAATTCGCGCGCTATGGATGCAAACTTGGATGTAAGAATACGTCTCATCAATTCTGCCCAGAGGAGGGCGGGCCAATGGTCCCTCAACGCTGGTGAATTTTCTTGCGTCCAGTTGAGGCAGCG
The DNA here is from genome assembly GCA_023389425.1 of Pseudomonadota bacterium. GTDB lineage: Bacteria > Pseudomonadota > Gammaproteobacteria > Burkholderiales > Burkholderiaceae_D > Telluria. The sequence continues at coordinate 2,589 of JAEWEK010000347.1, forward strand.
GCCGACCTCACAACGCGGATGAGCAGGCCAGGGCAGGTCGGTCCCCATCACGCTGTTCCCCATCGGCCCGACAGGTTGCGAGCAATTACATGAAAAAGCCCGCGGCAGCGGGCTTAATATTTAAAACTTGTGGTTAATTCGCGCTTCTCGCAAGATGGCGTTAGCGGTGTGCCGCGATGCGCAATTAAAGGGCACCGTCAGGGCTACGCTACCCTTTGACCAGATCTCGTGCGAGCCCTTGCCTGGTCGGAGGTAGCTAAACCCGTTCTCCTTCAGTATCTTCGTGAGCTGGGCGTAATACCCATTCATGCGCAGCACATGCGCAAGTCTGTCACCGGCCGCTGGGCGTGTCCGTCAATATGGAAAACCAGCAGATCATGAATTGAGGAGTTCACCTCGTCCACCAATTGATCCATGGTCGCTGCTTCACATACCAGCCCGCGAAGGTCATCACTGGTCGCGACAAATACGCCGGCCTCTTCGTCGCGCAAAACCTTAACACGAACCGTCAACGGCACTCCCATTCGCGCAGCTTGCTTCCAGAATGGAAAACCGATCCGATACATAGTTACCTCTTCTATTTGTTTTTCTGTATAAACAACTTGTTGAGTAGTATAGGTCAACCCGAGCCGATAAGCCACTTTCTACCGTGACGCCCGTCACAAAACACCGAATGTCTCGCCCGTTATTTGAGGCTTCGCTAAGTCACGACACTGCCGTCCATTCTCGGGAGGTTGGAGATGGGCAACGGTGCTGGTTGGCAACATGTGCCCCGCGCTTATGCTGCTCACATCAGGTCACGGCCGCGGCAAAAAGGCTAGGTGGTGGAACGACAGATCAATGACTGGCTGACGTGGGTAGATGATGTAGCCGTGGCTGGAGGTTAAACTCGGTTTCTCGTTCAGGTTCCAAAAAACCGTTTTTCTAACCTGCCTGCGCAAAAAAAGCCCCGAAGGCGCTGATTCCTTAGGGGCTTTTCGGCAAAGCTTGGCAAACTTTGCTATGTCTTTGGCGGAGAGAGGGGGATTCGAACCCCCGATAGGCTATGAACCTATACACGCTTTCCAGGCGTGCGACTTAAACCACTCATCCATCTCTCCTGATGGGTCTCCGCTTGCACGGCAGCCGCATATTATAGCAAGGATTCTCGACAGTACAAGTTCCAATGCAGCCTCAGGTGCTGCAAGCCACCGTTCCCCCGTCCGTGCGAGCCGCTTCCGTCCCGCATGCTAGCATCGCCTCTCCCCAAACGAACGAAAGCCCAACAGTGCGCACAGGTATCTCGCATGCGCCATACGGCCAGTTGCCGAATGGTGAACAGGTTGTCCAGTACAAGCTGACCAACGTCAACGGCATGTCGGTCAAGATCATCGATTTCGGCGGCATCGTGACCGAAATCCACGCGCCCGACCGCGACGGCAAATTTGCCGATGTGGTGCTCGGATGCGACACGCTCGACGATTACCGCAGCAAGAGCCCGTATTTCGGCGCCCTGATCGGCCGCTACGGCAACCGCATCGCGCGCGGCCGCTTCGAGCTGGATGGCCACATGGTCCAGCTGGTGACCAACGACGGCCCCAACCACCTGCACGGCGGCGCCATCGGTTTCGACAAGGTCTTGTGGAAAGCGGGCTTTCATGGCGACACATTAATGCTCACTTACCATAGCCAAGATGGCGAGCAGGGCTATCCCGGCAATCTCGAAGCAACGGTGATCTACGAGCTGAACGAATCGAACGAACTCGTGGTACGTTTCCGCGCCGTCAGCGACCGCGCGACGCCAGTCAACCTGACCCAGCACAGCTACTTCAACCTGGCCGGCGGCGGCGACATCCTCGACCACGAACTCACCATCGACGCCGACCGCTTCGTCCCGATTGACGAGGAATCGATCCCCACCGGCGGCGTGGCCGTGGTCGATGCGACGCCATTCGATTTCCGCAGCGCACGCCGCATCGGCAGCCGTATCGACGAGGCGGACCTGCAGCTGCGTAACGGCAAAGGCTACGATCACTGTTTCGTGCTCAACAAGCCTGCCGTGAAAGCGATGACGCGGGCAGTACACGTGCGCGATCCACATTCGGGACGTGTGCTCGAATTGTTCACGCAGGAGCCAGGCGTGCAGTTCTATAGCGGCAATTTCCTCGACGGCACGTTGTCCGGGAAAGACCATGCGTGGACGCATCGAAGCGGCTTCTGCATCGAGCCCGAACATTTCCCGGATTCGCCCAACCATCCCGATTTCCCCAATACGATCCTGCGCCCGGGCGAGGTGTACGAAACGGAATCCCGCTTCCGCTTCTCGGTCGATAGCGGCCGCTGAGGCCGGCATTTGTCAGCCCTCAACGCTGGAGCTGTCCACGCTCGGTAGAGTCAGGCTATCTACCGAGGAGGCCGCCATGCCGGACGATTCGCTCAGCGCAAACGCATCTCGTGACGCGGCATCGGAATGCGCCGCCGCTGAATGGCTGGCCTGCCAACTCGAGGCGGAAGAATGGATCGCGCCGCGCGGCATCCTGCTGGACGATCCCGCGCTGCGCAACCGCCGCATCAGCGCCGCGTATGCGAGCATTTGGCTGATGGACCAGCGCTTCCAGTGGGCCGGGCTGGCCGCATTCGCGTCGCGCCAGGTCGGCCTGGGCATGACGCTGGCCGGGCAATCGATGCGCGCGCTCGGCCAGCAGGTGCGCGACAGCGCGACGCACGACAGTTTCGAGTGGCTGTACAAGGTGATGATCCCGGCGCTGGTCGGCGCCGGCGAAGGTTACCTGCGCGGCCAGCTCTCGCTCGGCAACCTCACCGTGTTCCTCGACGTCTATCCGCTGCATCGCTACTACGCGCTGCACGGCCTGCAGCGCCTGCGCGATACGCTCAGGGCGCGCCAGCTGGCCGCGGACCGCGTGCGCTGGCCGGTCGCGTGCAGTGTGCTGTCGTTCGGGCAGCCGTTCCGTGAAATCATCGATGGCTTCGCGCTGGTCGATGCCGATCGGATCGCCGACAGCGTGATGAAGCTCGCCTGGCATGAGCAGGTCAACGTGCTGCAGCGCGTGATCTACGACGGGCCGAAGACGCGACTGGCCTTCGACGCCAACCAGATCGGCGCCACTTCCGGCACCTGGCCTGGACGATTCGCCCCGATCGAGCTGGCCTTCGATGCCACGCACCGCACCGTGTTCTCGCCGCGCCAGGACGCCCATCTGTACGACGTCGGCCAGCGCATGGATTACGTGTCGCGTGCGGCGGCGCAGTTCGATGAGCTGGTGCGGACCGATCCGGCCAGCGTCGAAGCTTCGCTGCGCCAGATCGTCGCGGATGGCGCCTTGTCGCGGTAAGCGCGCCGTGTCAGTTCGCTTTCCTTGAACCGGTTTAAGGCATCCCAAGTACCACAATTCGTATAGTTCTTCATCTGCAGCACATGTGAGCAATTGAAGGATGAATGCGAGTGTCCACCCGCCCGTCACGGGCAATCCCAAGCCCATCGAACTGGTATGCCCGGCGGGCAGCCTGCCAGCGCTGAAGGGCGCCATCGACAACGGCGCCGACTGCGTCTACCTCGGCTTTCGCGACGCGACCAATGCGCGCAATTTCGCCGGCCTGAATTTCGACGACCAGGCCATCGCGCGCGGCATCGGCTACGCGCATGACGCTGGCCGCAAAGTGCTGCTGGCGCTGAACACCTATCCGCAGGCCGACAACACCGCGCTGTGGCGCAGCGCCGTCGACCGCGCGGCCGATGCGGGAATCGACGCGATCATCATGGCCGATCCGGCGCTGATGGCCTACGCCGCCAAGCATCATCCGAAGCTGCGCCTGCATCTGTCGGTGCAGGCCTCGGCCACCAACTGCGACGCGATCAACTTCTATCACGAGAAGTTCGGCATCGCGCGTGCCGTGCTGCCGCGCGTGCTGTCGATGGCGCAGGTCGAGCAGCTGATCGCCAACACGCCGGTCGAAATCGAGGTGTTCGGCTTCGGCAGCCTGTGCGTGATGGTGGAGGGCCGCTGCTCGCTGTCGTCCTATTGCACGGGCGAGTCGCCCAACACGCACGGCGTCTGCTCGCCGGCAAAATCGGTGCGCTGGTTCGAGGGCGCGAAGGGGCTGGAGGCGCGCCTGAACGGCGTGCTGATCGACCGTTACGCGCAAGGCGAGAGCGCCAGCTATCCGACGCTATGCAAGGGCCGCTTCGACATCGCGGGCGAGGAGTATTACGCGATCGAGGAGCCGACCAGCCTGAATACGCTGGAGCTGCTGCCGCAACTGATCCAGATGGGCGTGCGCGCGGTGAAGATCGAAGGCCGCCAGCGCAGCCCGGCCTACGTGGCGCAGGTGACGCGCGTGTGGCGCGATGCGATCGATGCGGCCTGCGATCCGGGCGGACGCTATTCGGTGCGTCCGGCCTGGATGGCGGCGCTGGATGCGGTCGCCGAAGGCCAGCAGCATACGCTCGGCGCCTATCACCGCAAATGGAAGTGAGGCGGCGATGAGCGAATCGATGATGAAGCTGTCGGTCGGCCCGATCCTGACCTACTGGGCGCGCGAGACCGTGTTCGAGTTCTACCAGATGGTGGCCGATAGCGCGGCCGATATCGTCTACATCGGCGAGACCGTGTGCAGCCGGCGCCACGAGCTGCGCGTGTCGGACTGGATGGACGTTGCCGACATGCTGGCTGAACGCGGCAAGGAGGTTGTGCTGTCGACCCAGGTGCTGATTGAGTCCAACAGCGAGCTGGCCACGCAGCGCAGGCTCACGTCCAATGGCCGCTACATGGTCGAGGCCAACGACATGGGGGCGGTGCAGCGCGCCGCAGGCGCTTTCGTCGCCGGCCCGCACCTGAACTTGTACAACGGCGGATCGCTGGAGCTGATGGCGACGCTCGGCGCGCGGCGCTGGGTGATGCCGGTCGAGATAGGGCGCGAGCGCCTGGCGCAGCTGGGCACCGAGATGCCGGCGGGATTGGAGACCGAGGTGTTTGCCTATGGCCGCATGCCGCTCGCGTTTTCGGCGCGCTGCTTCACCGCGCGCAACCGCAACCTGCCGAAGGAGGATTGCCAGTTCAGCTGCATGGCGCATCCGGACGGTCTGCTGCTGTCCACGCGCGAGGGCGAACCCTTCCTCGTCCTGAACGGCACGCAGACGCAGTCGGCCGCGGTGCAGAGCCTGGTGGCGGAGATGGACGACATGCGCGCGCTCGGCGTGCAGGTCGCGCGCATCAGCCCTCAGTCGGCCGGCACCGATCGCGTGATCGATATTTTCGACCAGGTGCGGCGCGGCACGCTGACCGGCAGCGTCGCCAGCCAGCAGTTGGAGGCGCTGATGCCGGGACGTCCGTGCAGCGGCTTCTGGCACGGCGATCCGGGACAGGAATAGGAGATGCACATGCAGGGAAAGCAGACTTATACCGTGCCGGCGCCGCTCGCCGGCATGCTGGCCAAACTGCCCGCGTATCCGGGCGCCTGGCTGTTCACGCGTGCGCTCAACCGGGTGCTGGCGCCGCAGCTGCCGAGCGACGTCAAGATGGCGCTGCAAGGCCGCAGCCTGCGCCTGCGCGTATCGGATGCGCGCATCAGCTTCGACTTCGCCTGGCAGCGCAGCGGCTTCGCGCCGGTGCGCCCTGCCGGCACGCCGGACCTCACCATCGGCGCCTGCGCGCACGACTTGGTGCGTCTCGCACGGCGCGAGGAAGATCCGGATACCTTGTTCTTCAGCCGCAGGCTGGCGCTGGAAGGCGACACCGAATTGGGACTGCTGTTCAAGAATACGCTGGACGCGATCGACGCTTCCGTGTTCGATCCGGCCGTGCTGTTCGGCCTGCGCCGCACCCGGGCCTGAGCGTTACCAGAGTTTCGCGAGCGGCACGACGAAGCCGGCAAACAGGGACCAGTGCGGCGTTGCGCTGGTGAGTCCGCGCGTGAAACCCAGGTCGAACGCGAGCCGCTTGTTCGGCATGTAGACACCGGCCAGCAGCAGCTGTGCGGTGGACTGGTTGCCCGGGTTCGCCGTGCCTGACAGCTCCCAGTTGGCGGACCAGCGTTCGGTGACGGGCGTCGAAAACGATGCGGACAGGCCGGTCTGCATGCGCGATGCGCCGGGTTCCGCCGCGCCGAGGCGGGTTTCGTTGAGGTTGACGTCCATGTGCAGGTCGCCCGCGTCGTGGCTGTAGATGGCGTTGATGGTCCAGTCGCTCTTGCCGCTGCCGATGGCGCGCTTCGCCGTCGGCATCTTGGTGGTCAGTTCCAGTCCCCAGGCCGTGGTGTCGCTGACGATGAAGGCGCGCTTGAGCGTGAGCGTGGTGTCGCCGAAGCCGCTGGCGTCGCCGCCCGCGCCGCGCTGGCGCACATAGGCGCTCCCGCCCAGCAGCATGCCCCAGTCCTTGTCGAACGCCAGCTTGAAGGTGTAGGGCAGGCTGTCGCTGCGCGGGTCCGCGCCGCGGCTCGACAGCGCGCCGAACTCGAATTCGAGCTGGCCCGGCGCAGGCAGCTGGGCGGGCGTCGACACCGACGGCCGGTAGGGCGTGATGGCCGGGCCTTCCTGCGCATGCGCGGGCAGGGTGGAGATGGCCAGCGCGGCGAGGGCGGGCAGGTAGCGTTGGGGTGTCGGCATATTTACAGTCTAGCCGATTTCGCAGCGCCCATTTGCAACGATCCGCGCAGCTCGCTATGCTTGTCCGATCGCCGGCACAAAGCGCCGCCCCCCGCCATCTCATTCATCGGAAAGACCAGCATGACCACCTTTGCCATTGCTCCACCGGCCACGGCTTCGCTCGCGATCGCCGGGTCCAGCGAACGATTTCCGCTGCGCCGCGTGTTCTGCGTCGCCCGTAACTACGCGGCCCATGCGCGCGAGATGGGTGCCAATCCGGACCGCGAGGAACCGTTCTTCTTCACCAAGCCGGCCGATGCGGTCGTTGCTGCCGCCGGCGTGGTGCCGTATCCGCCGGCGACCGAAGACTTGCACCATGAAGTCGAGCTGGTGGTCGCGATCGGCAAGCCGGGTGTGAACGTCAAGCCGGAAGAGGCCTTGTCGCTGGTGTGGGGCTACGGCGTCGGCCTCGACCTGACCCGGCGCGACCTGCAGGCGCAAGCCAAGGCAGCGGGCCGGCCGTGGGACATGGCCAAGGGTTTCGACGCGTCGGGGCCGTGCAGCGAGCTGCACCCGGTGTCGGAAGTGGGGCATCCGTCCAAGGGGCGCATCTGGCTGGAGGTGAACGGGGCGATTGCGCAGGAAGGTGACCTGGACCAGATGATCTGGAGTGTGCCGGACATGATCGCGTTCCTGTCGACCTTCGTGGCGCTGCAGCCGGGCGACCTGATTTATTCCGGGACGCCTTCGGGCGTGGGGCCGCTGGCGCCGGGGGCCAAGGTGCGCGGGGCGGTGGATGGCGTGGCCGGGTTCGAGCTGGCGATCGGCCCGAGGCCCTGACTCAAGAGATGCCGCCGTCCCCGCGTTTGCGGGAACGACGTCTTCCTGAGCGGCCGGCTCACTTTGCCATGTTGCGCGCGACGATGGCCTCGGTCGCGGCCTGCGCTTCCTGCAAGGGCTGGCTCAGCACATTGGTCTCGTACTTGATGGACGGCTGCGATACCGTGCCGAGCGCGCTGCCCTGCTTGTTGGAGATGTCGACGTCCACCGTGGCCGACAGGCCCACGCGCAGCGGATGCGCCTGCAGCTCTTTCGGATCGAGCGAGATCCGCACCGGCACGCGCTGCACCACCTTGATCCAGTTGCCGGTCGCGTTCTGCGCCGGCAGCAGCGAGAACGCGCTTCCGGTGCCGGCCGACAGGCCCTCGACGCGGCCGTGGTACTTGATGTCGCTGCCGTAGATGTCGGACTCGATAGTCACCGGCTGGCCGACGCGGATGTCGCGCAGTTCCGATTCCTTGAAATTGGCGTCGACCCACAGCTGGTTCAGCGGAACGATGGTCAGCAGCGCCGTGCCCGGGGCGATGCGCTGGCCCACCTGCACGTTGCGCTTGGCGACATAGCCGGTCACCGGCGCGACGATGGCGTTGCGGCGCGCCGCCAGCCAGGCCGACAGGTAGTCCGCCTTCGCGGCCTGCACGGCGGGCAGCTGCTGCGGCTGGACGCCGGCGACGGTCACGCGGGCGGCGGCGGCCTGCTGCTGGGCGACGGCCAGCGCGGCCCGCGCTTCCTGCACGTTCTGGCGCGCGTGGGCGATGTCTTCGCCCGACACGATCTGGCTTGCGGCCAGCGGCAGGCGGCGCGCGAGGTCTTCCTCGGCGGTCTTCAAGGCGACCTGGCGCTGCGCCACGGCGGCGTCGAACTGCTGCACGTTGGTGTAGCTCTGGCGCGCCTGGCGCACCACGGTGCCGAGGTGGGCTTCGGCCTGCGCCAGCGCGACCTGGGCATCGGAGGGATCGAGCTTGATGATCTCGGTCCCGGCCTGCACCAGCTGGGTCTCGTCGGCGCGGATCTCGATCACGCTGCCGGACACTTGCGAGGTGACGTTGACCAGGTTGCCGCCGACGTAGGCGTTATCGGTCTGCACGCGCTTGGACAGCACCAGCACGTAATAGGCCGCGTAGGCGAGGCCGGCGATCACGAACAGGACGGTGATGCCGAGCAGGACGGCGCGGCGCTTCTTGGGGTTGGGGGCGGTGTTCTCGGTACTCATTTGGCGATGGCCTTGGGGTTTTGTTGATCGTTGGCGGCTTGCAGGGGTTCGGCGCGGTAACCGCCGCCGAGCGCCTTGATGAGCGCGACCTGGGTTTGCAGCTCGGCGTCGACCAGCTGGATGCCGTTGTCGCGCTGGCGCAGCACACCCAGGCGCGCCTGCAGCACGGCGGCGCTTTCGGCCAAACCTGCCTTCAGGCGGGCCTGTGCGTTCGATTCCAGCGTGGACGCGGCCTTGGACGCCTGCAGTTGCGCGTGACGCTGTTTGGCGATGCCCTGCAGCGTTGCCGCTTCCTGCGAGACGTCGCGCACGGCGTTGACGACGGCCTGGTTGTAGTCGGCCAGCAGTTCGTCGCGCTGGGCGCGCACGGTGGCAAGTCCCGCTTCGAGGCGGCCGCTGTCGAAGATCGGCAGGCTGAAGGCCGCGCCCACCAGCCCGGTGCGGCTGGCCCATTGCAGCAGTTTCGAGACGGAGACCGTATCCAGTCCGGCCGAGGCGCTGAGGTTGAGATCCGGGTAGAAGGCGGTTTCGGCGGCCCTGGCGCGGCCGAGCGCGGCTTCGACGCGCCAGCGCGCGGCCTGCAGGTCGGGGCGGCGTGCCAGCAATTCCATGCCCAGGCGCGAAGGCAGGGCGGCGGTCGCTTCGACCGGAACCTGGCGGCGCACGATGTTCGGGAAGTCGTCGCCGTGCGCACCGACCAGTGCGCGCAGCACCTCCTGTTCGCGCGCGGCCTGCGTCGCGTAGGACTCGGCCTGGGTGTCCAGGTTGGCCAGGTCCTGCTCGGCGCCTTGCACCATGTCGACGTTGACCAGGCCCTGCTTCAGGCGCAGCTGGCGCCCGGCGAGCACGTCGCGCTGCACGGCGATCTGTTCGCGCGTGTTCGCTTCGCGCGCCCACAGCGACTGCAGGCGGAAGTAGCTCTGCGCGACGCTGGCGGCGATCGTTTGGGCGGCTTGCGCGGCATCAGCGCGGGCGGCATTGGCCTGGCCGATGGCCGACGCGATCTGGGCGCGATGCTTGCCCCACCAGTCGAAATCGTAGCTGGCGCGGGCCTGCACGCTGACGTCGTTGAACCAGTTGCCGCCGATCGGTTCCGGGAACAGGCCGGTGCCGGAGTAGCGCTGGCGGTTGACGCCGCCGGCGAGGTCGACCTGCGGGCCTTCCGCCGCGCGCTGGACATTCACCGCGACCTGGGCGGACGCGATGCGCGTCTGCGCCACTGCCATGGTCGGGTTGTCCTTGAGCGCGCGCGCGACTAGCGCGTCCAGCTGCGGCTCATGATATTGCTTCCACCATTCCTGGTCGGGCCAGGCGTCGCGCGCGAGCGCCAGCGAGGCCGCGTGCTGGGCGCGCTCGATATCCGGCCCGGCCACCTGGCTCTTGTCGGCGGGGATGTGGGCGCATCCCGCCAGGGCCAGCGCCAGGACCAGGCCTGCCGCTTTCGTCAATCGTAAGTGTCGCACTGTCGTTTCTGCTTTCATGGTTATTCGAGGGCGGCGTGGTCGACCGCGACCGGCGCCGCGTTGCGCTTGGGTGGGCGGATCAGCACCAGCATCGGGATCACGGCCGCGGTCAGGAGCATCATCAGCCAGAAGTCGTCGACGTAGGCGATCATCGATGCCTGCCGCGTGACTTCGGCATTGAGCGAGGCGGCGCCGGCGCCGGCCAGCGCGGCGGCCGGATCGCCCAGCGCCTGGTTGGCGATGTTGACGTGTTCGGCCAGCGAGGCGTGCGCGATCTGCGTATTGCGCACCAGGAGCGTCTGCACCAGCGCGATGCCGATCGAGCTGCCGATGTTGCGGATCAGGCTATACAGCGCCGTGCCTTCGGCGCGCATCTGCGGCGCCAGCGTGGCGAAGGTGGCGGCCGACAGCGGCACGAACACCAGGCCCAGGCCAACGCCCTGGATCACGCCCGGCCACACGATGTCGCTGGTCGACAGCACCAGGGTGTACTGCGTCATCTGCCACAGCGAGAAGCCGGTGATGGCGAAGCCCACGCCCAGCAGGATGCGGAAGTCGACCCTGCCGGTGAGGCGACCGACCACCAGCATCGCCGCCATCGTGCCCAGGCCCGAGGGCGCGGTAACGAGGCCGGCCAGCATCGCCGGGTAGCCCATCAGGCCCTGCAGCATGGTCGGCATCAGCGCGCGGGTGGCGAACAGCACCATGCCGACGATGAAGATCAGCAGCAGGCCGGTGACGTAGTTCGAATTCTTCAGCACGCGGTAGTCGATGAAGGACTGGCCGGCCGGGCGCGTGGCGGTGTGGGCGATGAAATAGGCCAGGCTCATGGCCAGCAGCACGGCTTCGACCCAGGTCTCGGTGGAGCCGAACCAGTCGTTCTGTTCGCCGCGGTCGAGCAGCATCTGCAGAGAGCCGATGGCGAGCGAGAGCGTGACGAAGCCGAAGGTGTCGAACTTGACGCGGCGCGCGGCCGGCGTCTGGTGGATGTAGCGCCAGATGCCGTAGAAGGCGATGGCGCCGATCGGCACGTTGATGAAGAACACCCAGCGCCAGTCGTATTGGTCGGTGAGCCAGCCGCCCAGCGTGGGGCCGAGGATAGGCCCGATCATCACGCCCATGCCCCACACGGCCATGGCGCTGCCGTGCTTCTCGCGCGGATTGATGTCGAGCAGGACGGCCTGCGACAGCGGCACCAGCGCGGCGCCGAACACGCCCTGCAGCATGCGGGCGATGACGATCTCGGTCAGCGTGGCCGAGATCCCGCACAGCACCGAGGCGCCGGTGAAGCCGGCCACCGAGACCAGGAACACGTTCTTCAGGCCGTAGCGGTCGACCAGCCAGCCGTTGAGCGGGGTGGCGATGGCGGCGGCCACGATGAAGGAGGTCAGCACCCAGGTGATCTGGTCCGACGACGCCGACAGGCTGCCCTGCATGTGCGGCAGCGCGACGTTGGCGATGGTGCCGTCGAGCGCCTGGATCACGGTCGCCAGCATGATCGAGATCGTGATCATGGTGCGGTTGATCGGCGGCGCTTCCATCGGGCCGTGAATGGCGCGTTCGGTCACAGCTCGTCCTCGATGCGGGTGCGCAGCTGTTCGAGCAGCTCGGTGGCGGCGGCCAGCTGCGCGGGCGGCACGTCGTCCAGCACCGAGGCGCGGAAGGCGTCGGCCTGCTTGCGCACCTTGGCGAACAGGGCGCGGCCGGCGTCGGTCAGGTGCACCAGCTTGACGCGGCGGTCGGTGGAGGAGGGCGCGCGCAGCACCAGGCCGGCCGCCTCCAGACGGTCGAGCATGGAGACCACGGACGGGCCTTCGACGCCCAGCTGGTCGGCCAGGGCGCGCTGCGACAGCTCGGTCTTGGACTTGGCCAGGATGGCGATCGTCAGCCAGCCGGACTGGCCCACGCCGAGGTCCTTCAGGCGCGCATCGAGCGCGATCCGCCAACTGCGCGCGGTCGCGTGCAGCGCGGTGGAGAAGCGCTCCTGCGGCGTCGGATCAGGTAGAAGGGACATTATTAATCAGCGAATAGATAGGTGTCTATCTAGTTTATCGCAGGTAAAGGATCTTTGCAAATTGCGTGCATCGATTGTGTGGCAACGGGGCGGTGAGCGTCGCAGGGTTGACGGGCTGATGAGGACGAAACCGCGCGCCATATCCGATGCATACGAGGTCTGCGCGACATGCATATCGCGCGTCGCCGCATCGCATAACGCCCGCCAGTTCGGGCGATACGTCCGTCGCGCCTAATTGCGTTTCATCCCGCGTTTTTGGCGTTTCGGTACTTACGCCGTTGTGGGTTTCGCAGCGATCACTACACTTGCATCATTCGCCAGGCACTTCGAGAAACACCCGGCGAAATTGAAAGACCGTGGATCGCATGGCAGCAAAGGCCCGTCGATCCGTCCAAAAATTTCGACTATGAGGATTTGAACCATGCGCATCGCACACGTACTGACCCTGATCGGCGCCGCCGCCGTTTCCTTCACCGCCGCTGCCGCTCCGGCCGCGAGCACCGCCGACACCGCCATGAGCCAGGTGTCGGTGAGCGCCAGCTCCCTGCACAAGGTGACCGAGGGCGACCTGATCGGCATGCAGGGCAGTTACCTGCTGGCCGACGGCCGCACCCTGCGCATCGCCGGCTCGGGCAACCGCGTCTACGCCGACCTGGGCGACACCCGCACCGAGATCCTGTCGGTCGGCCCGAACAAGTTCGCATCGCGTAACGACAGCCTGCGCGTCACGTTTGGGCCGGGCGACAATCCGGTGGACGTCGTCGTCAGCGTCCCTGCCGCAAAATGATGTTCGCGCGGCGCGCCCTTAGCCACGGGGCGCGCCGAATTTTCCCGCCTGGTAGTCGTTGATCGCTTCGACGATTTCCTCGCGCGTGTTCATCACGAAGGGACCGTGCGCCACCACCGGCGCATTGATCGCTTGCGCGTGGCCCAGCACCAGCAGCGCGTCGGTCTCCGCCGAGATGACGACGCCGTCGCCTTCTTCATTCAGTTCGGCCAGGTGCATCTCGCCTACCTTGTCGCCTTCCACCTCGACCACGCCGCGCGCCACGTACAGGAATACGGTACGGCCGAGCAGTCCTTCCACCAGCACCCGCCCGCCTGGCTTGAGTGCGATCGTGCTCATGAAAACTCCGGTCAGCGATTGCACCGGCCCCGTCACGCCCTGATAGCTGCCGGCGATCAGGTTCAGCGTCACCTTGTCGTTGACCGCGATCGCGGGAATCTGCTCGCGCTGCAGGCCGGTGTAGGCCGGCGCGGCCATCTTCAGTTCCGGCGGCAGGTTCACCCACAGCTGCAGGATCTCGAGCGGGCCGCCGTCGCGCAGGAACTCGGGCGGCGAAATCTCGGCGTGCACGATGCCGCGCCCCGCGGTCATCCACTGCACGCCGCCGGCGCGGATGATGCTCTCGTGCCCGGCGCTGTCCTCATGCGTCAGCAGGCCGTCGAGGATGAAGGTGACGGACTCGAAGCCGCGGTGCGGATGCGGGCCGAAGGGAAGGCCGCGGTTGTGCGGCGGGTAGGTCTGCGGGCCGTGGTGGTTGAGGAAGAGGAAGGGATCGAGCTGCGGCAAATGCGGGTTCGGCAGCGGCCGCTGCGTGATCAGGTCGCCGATATCGTCGCGCACTGCCGGGTGTATGCGCTTGATGGTGCGAAGGCTCATCTCGTTCTCCGTTGCAATGGGGTGGTGCCAATACGATAACCGAAGCCGCCATGCTTGCGGCCATTCAAGGTGGGCGAACGCTTGCAACTCATCCGTAGAGGACATTCGAGCGTAGGCGTTCGCCGCACGGAACGACGTAAAAACGGCCATAGGATTTGTAGGTTCGGGCCTACAAGAGCGCGCGAGCAACAGGCGACATCCGGCGTGGCGCAGCCGTTTCCCTAGGGGAGAAAGGGAAACCGGCGTGTTCCATTGCACCACGGTGATGGCGGCGAATTGATGTGCAGAAATCGCATTGCTGACGCCCGGAAATGATGACGAAAACTGCATGTTAGGATCGATTTCCAGCCGTGATGCAGAGGGTCCCTGGCCCGTTTGGAAGTATTGCATCGCGTCCATCCAATGCGCGAATTCCAGCATGCCATGCACATCAAAGAACTCATCAAACCGGACGGTCGACACCTCACCCTTTACAGCAAGCTGCCGATACCGGACGGCCTCGTGGCGCCGAGCCCGTTCGCCGAACCCCAGAATGCCAACCCGC
>JAEWEK010000363.1 GCA_023389425.1 Pseudomonadota bacterium
GTGTACTTGAGCGCGGCCTTGATCAGCGCCGTCTCGAACTGCCGCCCCAGCACATCCATCAGCTCGTGGTCGCCCGCGCTCAGCATGCTCGCCGCCTGCAGTTCAAGCAGCCCTGCCCAGCCGTCCGCCGGCGCGGGCACCGTCAGCGGCACCTGCGCCGGCTCCGCGGCCAGCATTGCGGCCGCGGCGGTCCCCGGCGCCACCGGCACCGTTTCACGCGACACATCGCGCGGCAGGTCCTTCACCTCCACCATCTGGCCCGGCGCCATCACCGTGATCCAGTTGCACAGGTTTTCGAGCTGGCGCACATTGCCCGGCAGGTCGAGCCGCGACAGGAAAGCCACCGCCTCGTCCGACAGACGCTTCGGCTCCACCCCAAGCTGGTGCGCGCTCTGCACCAGAAAGTGGCGCGCGAGGAGCGGTATGTCCTCCCGTCGCTCACGCAGCGCCGGCAGGCGCAGGCGGATCACGTTCAGGCGGTGGTACAGGTCTTCGCGGAACAGGCCGTCGCGCACGCGCTGCTCGAGGTTCTGGTGGGTGGCCGCGATCACGCGCACATTGGCCTTCACCGGCTGGTGCCCGCCGACGCGGTAGAAGTGGCCGTCCGACAGCACCCGCAGCAATCGCGTCTGCAGGTCGAAGGGCATGTCGCCGATCTCGTCGAGGAACAGGGTGCCTCCCTCGGCCTGTTCGAAGCGGCCGCGCCGCATGGCCTGCGCGCCGGTGAAGGCGCCGCGCTCGTGGCCGAACAGTTCCGATTCCAGCAGGTCCTTCGGGATCGCCGCCGTGTTCAGCGCGACGAAGGTCTCGCTGGCGCGCGGGCTGTGCTTGTGCAGCGCGCGCGCCACCAGCTCCTTGCCGCTGCCCGATTCGCCGGTGATCAGCACCGTCACGTTCGACTGCGACAGGCGCCCGATCGCACGGAACACTTCCTGCATCGCCGGCGCGTGGCCAAGGATCTCGGGCGTCTCGCCGGGGGCGCTGTCGATGCTGGCTTCCTCGCGCAGGCTCTCTTCGAGCGCGCGCCGGATCAGCGCCACCGCCTGGTCGATGTCGAACGGCTTGGCGAGATAGTCAAAGGCGCCGCCCTGGAAGGAAGCGACCGCCGAATCGAGGTCGGAGAAGGCGGTGATGACGATCACCGGCAGCCCCGGATGGCGCGCCTTGACCGCCTGCAGCAGGTCCAGCCCGGACTCGCCCGGCATGCGGATATCCGACACCAGCACCTGCGGCGTGTCCCGCTCGAACGCGGCCAGGGCCTCGCGCGCGCTGGAAAAACTGCGCGTCTCGAGGCCATCGCGCGCCAGGGCTTTTTCCAGCACCCAGCGGATCGATGCGTCGTCGTCGACAATCCAGATTGGTTTCATTTGTTCGTGCTTTCCGCGATAGTGGTTCGACATGGGCCGCGGTCCGCGCGCCGCTTACGGCAGCGGCAGCAAAATGCGGAAATCCGTGAGCCCAGGCCGGCTCTCGCACTCGATCACGCCAAGGTGCTGCTGCACGAAAGTCTGCGCCAGCGTGAGTCCGAGCCCGCTGCCGCCCGCCCTGCCCGACACCAGCGGGTAGAACATGCGGTCGCGGATCTCGGGTGCGATGCCCGGTCCATTGTCGATGATATGCAAGTCTAATGCCAGCCCGTAGCGGACCTTGGCCAGGGTGACCTGGCGCGCCACCCGGGTGCGCAACACGATCTCGGCGTCGCCCTGCGCGATGCGCTCCTGCAGGGCCTGGGCGGCGTTGTGCGCGATATTGAGCACGGTCTGGATCAGCTGCTCGCGGTCGCCGCGGAATTCGGGGATCGAGGCATCGTAGTCGCGCCGGATGGTGAGCCCGACCGGGAATTCGGCCTGGATCAGGCTGCGCACGCGCTCGCACACCTCGTGGATGTTGACGTCGCCGACGATGTGCGGCCGGCGGTGCGGGGCCAGCAGGCGGTCGACCAGCACCTGCAGCCGGTCCGCTTCCTTGATGATCACCTGGGTGTACTCGGACAGGTCGGCCGCATATTCCGCCGGCAGTTCGCGCTCGAGCAGCTGGGCCGCGCCGCGGATGCCGCCCAGCGGGTTCTTGATCTCGTGCGCCAGGTTGCGGATCAGTTCCTTGTTGGCCAGGCTCTGGTCCAGCATGCGCTCCTCGCGGTCGAGCTTGAGCTGCTGGACGTTCTCGCGCAGCTCGACCACCACCTGGCCGTCGCCGGCGGCGGTGACGATGCTGTGCACGTGCAGCGGCTCGCGCCCGTGGCGCTGCAGGGTCAGGTCCTGGCGGCGGTCGGACCAGCGCTGCGCCAGCGCTTCCGCGCACAGGCCGGCCAGTTCGGCGCCATTGTCGAACAGCGCGGCCAGGCTGGAGCGGGTGAGCTGGCGCTCCGAGGTTTCGAGCAGGTTCTCGGCAGCCGGGTTCGCGTACAGCACGGCGCCGGCGGCGTCGACCACCAGCACGCTCAACGCCAGCAACTCGAGGCCGGCGTAGCGCGCCGGAATGGCGGGGGCGATCATTTGATGTTGGCGATCTCGCGCCTGAGCGCCTCGATATTCTGTTCGCTGCGCGCGATGTCGTCGCGCATCTGGGCCACGCGGGCCTGGTACTTGGCGTAGTTCTTTTCGCCGCCGACGCGTTCCGGTTCGCCGTTGTTGAACACGCGCTTGAGTTCTCCGAGCTTGGTCTCTTCGTTGCGCAGTTCGTCGGCGAGGATGGCGCGGCGGTCGTCGTCGCGGGCGCGCTGCTCGGCCGAGCTCACGCGCGGGAAGTTGCCCGGCGCGGCAGCGGGCGGCGCGCTGCCCTGGCGCGTGGGCGGCGCCATGCGGTGCTGCGGCGGCGCGGCGATGAAGCCGGGCAGGTCGAGCGGCTTGCAGCCCGGCTTGGCGGTGTCGGTCAGCTCCACCCTGCCCTGCGCGTCGACGCATTTGTAGACCGTCGCCTGCACCTGCGCATGAACACTCGCGCCCAGCACCAGCAGGGGGACGGCATGCAGGACGCGGCGGATCACAGTTGTCATTTGCATCAATTCGGTAGCACGGGAAGCCGTGCCGAGGTTCGGACCAGCCGACTATACCGCATCCACGAAAAAAAACGGGGAAAGCCGGCCGGCCCTCCCCGCTTTCGCAGCACCCTCGCGGGGATTACGACGAGTAGTACATGTCGAATTCGACCGGGTGGGTGGTCATGCGCATGCGCTGCACTTCCTGCATCTTCAGATCGATGTAGGCGTCGATCATCGAATCGCTGAACACGCCGCCGCGGGTCAGGAACTCGCGGTCCTTGTTCAGTGCGTCCAGTGCCTCTTCCAGCGACGCGCACACGGTCGGGATCAGCTTGTCCTCTTCCGGCGGCAGGTGGTACAGGTCCTTGGTCGCGGCTTCGCCCGGGTGGATCTTGTTCTGGATGCCGTCCAGGCCCGCCATCAGCAGCGCGGCGAAGCACAGGTAGACGTTGGCCAGCGGATCCGGGAAGCGGGTCTCGATGCGGCGGCCTTTCGGGTTCGCCACGTGCGGGATACGGATCGAGGCCGAACGGTTGCGGGCCGAATAGGCCAGCTTGACCGGCGCTTCGTAGCCCGGCACCAGGCGCTTGTACGAGTTGGTGCCCGGGTTGGTGATGGCGTTCAGCGCGCGGGCGTGCTTGATGATGCCGCCGATGTAGAACAGCGCGTTTTCCGACAGGCCGGCATAGCCGTCGCCCGCGAACAGGTTCTTGCCGTCCTTCCAGATCGACTGGTGCACGTGCATGCCCGAGCCGTTGTCGCCGACGATCGGCTTCGGCATGAAGGTGGCGGTCTTGCCGTAGCTGTGGGCCACGTTCCAGATCACGTACTTCATGTTCTGGGTCCAGTCGGCGCGCTCGACCAGGGTCGAGAACTTGGTGCCCAGCTCATTCTGGCCGGCGCCGGCCACTTCGTGGTGGTGCACTTCGACCGGGATGCCCATCGATTCGAGGATCAGGCTCATTTCCGAACGCATGTCCTGGAAGCTGTCGACCGGCGGGACCGGGAAGTAGCCGCCCTTGACGGTCGGACGGTGGCCGCTGTTGCCGCCTTCGATTTCCTTGTCGGTGGCCCAGGACGATTCGTCCGAGTCGATCTTGACGAAGCAGCCCGACATGTCGATCTTCCAGCGCACGCTGTCGAAGATGAAGAATTCCGGTTCCGGGCCGAAGTAGGCGGTGTCGCCGATGCCCGACGATTTCAGGTAGGCCTCGGCGCGCTTGGCGATCGAGCGCGGGTCACGGTCGTAGCCCTTGCCGTCCGACGGTTCGATCACGTCGCACTGCATGAACAGGGTGGTCTCTTCCATGAACGGGTCGATGTTGGCGGTGTTCGGGTCCGGCATGAGCAGCATGTCCGATGCTTCGATGCCCTTCCAGCCGGCGATCGACGAACCGTCGAAAGCGTGGCCCGACTCGAACTTGTCGAGGTCGAAGTGAGACACGGGAACGGTCACGTGCTGCTCTTTGCCACGGGTATCCGCGAAACGGAAATCGATGAATTTGACTTCATTGTCTTTAACCAACTGCATTACGTCGGCGGCGGTCTTTGCCATGCGTATCTCTCCTAGTTGAAATCGGGTGTCGACCTCGGTGGGTCTTGCGGTGCGACGGTGACGGTTGATTCAAAGCAGGTTCCGTGCCAGCCTGCCGGCATGACCAAATGAACAATCAATCTTTGGAAACCGTGCAGTTTACCCATAAAATCGATCGGCCTGCCGGCAATGCGCGATCCGTGCGCACGATTGGTGCATGCACCATTTTGGTGCATTTTTACAGATGAGCACCATGATGGTGCATCATGCACCGCTTTGCTGCAGCAGGCCCACCATCGCATCCAGGGGGTACAAACAGATGAGCACGACTGATGACATCCTCGCCGAGGCCCGCACCCGCGCGCCGGGGCAACCTTACGCCGGAGCGGTGACGCCGGCGGAAGCCTTCCAGCTGCTGCAGTCCGATCCCCGCGTCAAGCTGGTCGACGTGCGCACCAACGCGGAGCGCGACTGGGTGGGCCGGGTCGCGGTGCCGGAGGCGCAGCAGGCGGCCGTGCAGTGGAGCCTGTATCCGGGCGGCACGCCCAATGCTGACTTCGCCAGCCAGCTGGCCGCCGTGGCCGGGCACGACGATGTGCTGCTGTTCCTGTGCCGTTCCGGCGTGCGCTCGAAGAACGCGGCCCGCGTGGCGACCGAGATCGGCTATCCGAACGCGTTCGACATCCTCGAAGGCTTCGAGGGCGACCGCGATGCCGAAGGCCACCGCAAGACCGTCGCCGGATGGTGCAAGGCCGGTCTGCCGTGGGTGGGCGCATAACAGTCATGCGCGCCCAGGACCGCTTGCTCGCCGCGCGCAAACTCGTCGACGAGGGCCGTCACGAGGAAGCGCTGCGGGAATACATCTGGTTTCATGAGCATGCGCTCAAGGAAGATCCGGCGCTGTCTGCCGTGCGCCGGTCTTACGCCCTGCGCGGCTGGGCAGATCTTGCCAAGGTCTATTCTCCGGCAGGGCTGGCGCTCAAGGCCGTCCGCGACCGCAAGACCACTGCCCTGCTCTCAAACGAAGGCGACCGCGGCACCTTCCAGGATGTCGCCGCCATCAACGAATACCTCGACTGCCTTCCGCAAACGCATCAACTCTTCAAAGCGCTGTCGCAATCGTGGCCCGAAATGGCCGAGCGCTGTGCGCACATCGCGCTGCCGGCGGTGCTTGAGGCAAAAGACTATGAACTGGCCGAGCGATTCATCGGCGATCCCCTCGAAAAGATCGCAAGCTGGAGCGAATTCCTGAACAATGAAATCAACCGGCGAAGACAGCGCCGGTTTACGCACGCGCCCAGGATCACAGCCGAGATAAGCATCTACGCCGCCGACGTCGAAAAACTGCAGACAGTACTGAAGGGGCGCGGCCGGCTGGCGGAGGCGCGCGAGGTGGGACGTCTGGCGGTCGATTCGGTGAAGGCGACGACCATTCGCACCGCTGTCGCCGCCGCTCTCAAGATGGGCACACGACGCTGGTTCCGGATTGCCGCTCGTGCCCACACGCGGCGGCTACCGAGACCCAAGCAGCGGGGCTGATCCGAACGCAAAACAACGTCGTTCCGGCGGAGGCCGGGACCCATGCCGAGTACGAGTCGTCCGCTGCGTATCGTGCAGCCGTTCAAGCGGTCCATGGGTCCCGGCCTGCGCCGGGACGACGGTTTTTAAGCTACAGGTGCTAGTGCTGCAGCAGTCAGTGCTGCGGCATCACCATCACTTCCAATCCGGACGGCGTTTGCGCCGCGTGGTACACGCGCTGGGTCGCCTTCTTGAAGTCCTCCGGCTTGGCCTTCGGGATCGAGACGAAGGTCTGCGGATTCAGGTCGACCAGCGGGAACCACGAGCTTTGCACCTGCACCATGATGCGATGGCCGCGGCGGAAGGTGTGGTTGACGTTGCCCAGCTCGTAGCTGAGCTCTTCCACTTTCCCCGGCGTGAACGGCTCGGGCTTCTCGAAGCTGTGGCGGAATTTGCCGCGCAGCGGATTGCCGCGCACCAGCTGCTGGTAGCCGCCCATCTCGAACGAGGGCACGTCGCCACGCCCACGCTGCGCCTCATTGCCCGGATAATCCTGCGGGTAGACGTCGATCAGCTTCACCACCCAGTCGGCATCGGTGCCGGTGGTCGACACGAACAGCTTCGGCTTCACCTGGCCGGCCACGGTCACGTCTTCTTCCAGCACATCGCTCTGGTACACCAGCACGTCCGGGCGCTTGGCGGCGAAGCGCTGGTCCGACACCATGAACTCCTGCGGCACGCCGGTGGCAGGGTAGCCGACATAAGGCACCGGATGCTTCGGGTCCGACACGTATTCGTCATACGCCGCGCCGCTCGCCGGCTGCTGCCACGACAGCTTGCCGTCCGCACCGAAGTACAGCGTGCGCGCCTTTGCCTGCACCGGCGGCCACGCACTGTACTGGCGCCAGACGTTGGTGCCGGTCTCGAAGGCGTTCACTTCGGCGATCGCCTTCGCCGGCTTCACGCCCTTCAGATGCTCCTCGAAAAAGGGGAACTGGAGATTGGTGCGGAAGTACTGCGAGGTCGCGCTGTCGAAGTTCACGTAGCCCAGGCTCTTGCCGTCGCCGCGCGCCCAGCCTCCGTGCACCCACGGCCCCACCACCAGGCCGCTGAAGGTGGCCGGGTTGTTCTTCTTGACCGCGTGGTAGATGCCGAACGGACCTTGCGGATCCTCGGCGTCGAACCAGCCGCCCACCGTCAGCACCGCCGCCTTCACGTTCTTCATGTGGGCGGCGACGTTGCGGGCCTGCCAGAACTGGTCGTAGGTATCGTGCTCGATCGTCGGCACCAGCAGCGTGCGCTGCTTGTCGGTCATCGTCGCCAGGATGTTCTGCATGGTGAGCTTCTGCAGGAAGAAGTCGTAGGCATCGGTGGTGCCGTACTCGAAACGCGAGCCGGTTTTCGGCAGCGGCGTCGGGTTGTCCGCCACCGTGAACGAGGCGTAGAAGCCGAAGTTCGCGGCCAGCATGAAGGCGCCGCCGTGGTAGGAGTCGTCGCCCATGAACAGGTCGGTCACCGGCGCTTGCGGCGAAGCGGCCTTGATCGCCGGGTGCGAATCGATGATGCTGGCGGCCGCGTAAAAGCCCGGATAGCTGATGCCGTAGATGCCGACCTTGCCGTTGTTGTTGGGGACGTGCTTGAGCAGCCACTCCACGGTGTCGTACATGTCCTGGCTCTCGATGCCCTCGCCCTTTTGCAGGTTCGGGTTCACGGCGGGCGTCGCCTCGATCCACTTCCCTTCCGACATGTAGCGGCCGCGCACATCCTGGGAGACGAAAATATACCCGGCATCCTCGAATTCCCTGGACGGGCCAAGCGACGCGGGATACCAGTCTTCGCCATAACGCAGCTCGCCCTCGGCACGCACGCCGGCGCTGTACGGCGTGCGGCTCATCAGGAAGGGATAGGGCTTGCTGTGATCCTTCGGCACGTAGACCACGGTAAACAGGCGGGTGCCATCGCGCATCGGGATGCGGTATTCGTACTTGGTGTAGCGCTCGCGCACGCCCGGCTTGGCCGTCGCGGCGGCATCGGCGTGGCTGGTTTCGAGCGCGAGCGCATGGCTGGCGCCGGCGCCGAAAGCCAGGGTAAGGCTCACGGCGAGAAGGGAGAGCAGGCGTGGCATGGTTTCCTCGGGAAGGGGTAAAGCAGGCAGTTTAAATCCATTCGGCAACAAATGGTGAATACCGCCACGACGACCCGGGACACCTCTTCGGCAATGAAACGAATTAAGTCCGCTTCAACTTGCCGATGACGCTCGCCACCTTGGTGGTGATGACATCGACCGCCGGGCCATTCGCGCCGTGCGGCAGGATGACGTCGGCGTGGCGCTTGGTCGGCTCGATGAACTGCTTGTGCATCGGACGCACCGTTTCCATGTACTGGCTGACGATGCTCTCCATCGTGCGGCCGCGTTCCGAAATGTCCCGCTGCATGCGGCGGATGAAGCGCACGTCGGGCGCGGTGTCGACGAAGATCTTCAGCGACATCATCTTGCGCAAGTCGGCGTCGTACAGGGCGAACAAGCCTTCGATCACGATGACCGGGGCGGGTTTGACGGGGATGGTCTTGTTGGAGCGGTTGTCGATCGTGAAGTCGTACTCCGGCATCTCGATCGATTCGCCATTGCGCAAGGCGCGCACGTGCTCCACCAGCAGAGGCCAGTCGAAGGCCTGCGGGTGGTCGTAGTTCTGCTTGCGGCGGACTTCGGGAGTGAGGTGGGACTGGTCGCAGTAGTAATCGTCCTGCATCACGACCGAGACGGTATCGGCGCCGAAGGACGCCAGGACTTGCTGGGTTACCGTCGACTTGCCGCTGCCACTTCCGCCAGCGACACCAATGACAAACGGAAGGGAGGAGTTTTTGTTCATCCCGGCATGATACCGGAGCGGCGGCTGAACGGACAGGGCTGGGCGGCCAATCATGCTATTTTGATAATCCCATTCCGGCTGCGTGAACATTGGCCCACCGCCGAGAACTATCCCTCCTCGCAAGGGAATCAACGGATAAGGCGTGTGACTTGCGTGGAGGCCTTGCGCAATGGAAAGCGATATCAACACGAAGGCGTGGCTTGCCTTCGTCTCGTTCCTGCTGGCGGCAATGATCGCCGCCCGCGGATGGTATGTTGTTTCCGTCAGCAGGGACACGACCTACCAGATAGCTACCCAGGACCCGGTGTCCGGCCTGATCGCCGATGCGCCCGTCGAACTCCACGGCGTCACGGTCGGGAAGGTGAAAAGCGCCAGGCTGCTCGATGCGCATTCGGTGCGTATCCTGCTGAGGATCGACAGATCGGCGCCGATCACGACGGCCAGTGTCGCAACGATAGCCTCGCGCGGTCTCGCGCCGCGTGGATTTACCGGCTACGTCTACATTGCGATTGAAAATACCGGCACCGATGCAGGGCCGCTGGCGAAGCGGCCCGGCGAGACTTATCCGACGATACCGACTGCCTCCACCACGTCGATGACACTCGATGCGACGCTGAACCAGGTGACGGCGAATGTGCAGGCCGTCACGCAGTTGCTGCAGTCAACGCTCGATAAACGAACCGTCACCGCGCTGAAGCAGTCTGCCGACAACCTGCGGCAGGTGACGACGGCCCTGGCGGCAAATAGCAAGAAACTGAACGCCATCGTCGCCAACACCGAAAGCGCGAGCCGTCGCCTCGCGCCGCTAATGGACGCGAGCGATGACTCGGTCAAGACGCTTCAAACGCAGATTTTGCCGGAAACGCAAGCGCTGCTGGACTCGAGCCATGACACGGTAAGGGCAGTGCAGACGCAAATCCTGCCGGAAGCGCACCAGGCCCTGTCCGGCGTGGATGAGCTGTCCAGTTCCATCAATGACGCAGCGACCAGGATCGAGCGCAATCCGTCGATCATGATTCGCGGCACCGCGCCGCCGCCACCCGGGCCCGGAGAAAGAAAATGAACACCAAGACAGCCAGGGCGGTGTTGGCCGCGCTCTGCGTCGTGCCGATGTCGGGCTGTACCGCGCTCGCGCCGGTGGATACCGATACCCGGAAATACGTGTTGAGCTCCCTGCCGCCGGAGGATCAGCCCGGCCCACCAGGCCAGCACATGTCCTTGTTGATCCTGGTCCCGGAATCCAATCGCGTCTATGACACCACGCGCATGGCGTACTCAACCCAGGCGTACCAAATTGCGTATTTCAGCCAGAACGAATGGGCGGAAACCCCATCGCGGATGATGTTGCCCTTGATGGTCGCGGCGATCTCGAACACGCATCATTTCGAACAGGTGCTGGCGCCCCCCGATTTCGGGCGCCACAGCTTCGCGCTGCGCAGCGAGATCGTCGACCTCAAGCAGGACTTCACCGTCGAGCCGCCGACGCTGCGCTTCACCATGCGATTCCATCTGCGCCGCGAAACAGACAATGAGATCGTCGCAACCAGGGAAGTGTCGGTGCGCCAGGCGATGCACGACAGGACTCCATATGCCGGCGTACTGGCGGCAAACGAAGCCGCGGCGAAAATCCTGCGCGACCTGGCTGCATTCGTGGCCGAGAAAGCGCGTTAGGGCAGCATTTTGCGCAAGGTATCGTCCCTGAACAGAAAATGATGGCGCAGCGCCGCTCCCACATGGACCACAAGCAGCACCATCAACGAATAGGCGAACCATTTGTGGATATCGATGAGCCGCTGGAACAGATAATCATCCGGAGGCAGGAAGTCCGGCAGCATGAACAGGCCGAAGAACGAGACTGGAATGCCGGCGGCGGACGACATCAGCCATCCCGACACCGGCAGCGCGAACATCAGCGCATAAAAGCAGAGGTGCACAAAGCGGGCTGCGATTTTTTGCCAGTCAGGCAGGTGGGCGACCAATTGCGGCAGGATGTGCGTGACGCGCCAGGCCAAGCGGGCCACGAACAAGACCAGCACCACCAGGCCGGCCTCCTTGTGGTAGAGGATCAGCGTAATTTTCCTGGTATCGAATCCGGCATCGGGAAGCCTGACCATGTAAAGCCCCCAGGCCAGAAGTCCGATCATCAGCAGCGCCATCGACCAGTGCAGCAATATCGCGAGCGCGCCATAGCGGTCCTCGGTGTTCCGAAGCGGCGTCATTGCGGTCCGGGGGGCACGGAAGCCCACCCTACGTTTCGGGCGCCCCGAATGCGTAGGGTGGGCTCTCGAGCCCACCAATCAGAACGTCGAACAATTAAAGAAGCCGCGATGGCCGAAGCAAGTCGTCGTCGTCGGCGTGGTCTGGAACCGCTCGATGGCGTTCTTCGTGTCCATCTTGAGGATGCACGAGCGCCATGGCTCGGTGTCGGCCTGGTATCCGAGCTTCTGGCAAGCCGGCCCATACACCGCGATCATGTCGTCCACCTCGCGCTGCTGTTGCGCGGCCCGATCCGCTTGCGTTGCGCAAGCGCCCAGCAGCAGCGTCAGCGCCAATGCAACTGTAGTACGCATGATGATTCCCCTTCTCCACTTCCCGCGCAGCACCGGCGGCGCGACGGCGAACAGCGACTGTTCACCTGTTTATTCCCGGTCGATGGCAAAAGGTTCTATGCCGCTGGGCATCGCCGCATCCCGAAGGTAAGATGCGGATCGGTAAAGAATCGCCCGCTTTCGAAAGCATCAATGAAGCTCAGCCAGAAAATCGGTGCCGCGCTTGCACTCTGCGCGGTGGCGCATATTCCCTGTTCCGCCCTTGCCCAGCCCACCGCCGCCATCCAGGCCCTCGCCGTCCAGTCAGCGCAATCGCGTACGGCGCCCGCCGGGCCGTACGACGAACGCGGCTGGCTCGTGCGCTTTTACGCGCCGCGCAAGTACGCGCCGGCGTGGAACGCATCGACCGCGGCGGCCGCCTTGTGGGTGCTGCGCACCGCCCGGCTGCAAGGCTTGGATCCGGTCGACTACGGCGCCGATACGCTGCAGCGGCAACTCGATGCCGGTGGCGTCGACGGAAACGGCTTCGATGTCGCGCTTACGTCGGCGATGCTGCACTACCTGGCCGACCTGCGCGTGGGCCGCGTGCGTTCCGAATATCACACGCAACTGCCCGATGCGCGGCTGAAGCAGTACGATCCGGTCGAGCGCCTGCGTGCCGGACTCGCGGGCGGCAAGCTGCAGGCGGCTGTGCAAGCGGCCGAGCCCCAGCTGCGGCAATACGGACAGGTCAAGGCGGCGCTCGCGCATTACCGCGATCTGTCCACGCAGCCGTATCCGCCGCTGCCGACACCGGTGGCCAAGGTTGTGCCGGGCGGCGCCTATCCCGCGGCGAAGGCCTTGCACCAGCGCCTGGTCCTGCTCGGCGACCTGCCTGCGGATGCGCCCTCATCCGGCGAAGGGCGCTACGACGCGCGGCTGGCGGCGGGCATTCGCCAATTCCAGGCACGGCACGGTCTGGACGAGGACGGCGTTCTGGGACGCGGCACCATCGACGCCCTCAACGTGCCGCCCGCGCGGCGCGTACGCCA
The DNA here is from genome assembly GCA_023389425.1 of Pseudomonadota bacterium. Classification (GTDB taxonomy): domain Bacteria; phylum Pseudomonadota; class Gammaproteobacteria; order Burkholderiales; family Burkholderiaceae_D; genus Telluria. The sequence continues at coordinate 12,483 of JAEWEK010000363.1, forward strand.
GCTGGAACTGACGCTCGAACGCCTGCGCTGGCTGCCGGACTTCGGCCCCGGCCCGCTGATCCTGGTCGACCTGCCGGCTTACCGACTATGGGCGCTGAACCAGGGCAGCGCCGACGCGCCGCTCGGCATGCGGGTGGTGGTCGGCGCCGCGCTCAAGACGGAAACGCCGCTGTTCGTCGGGCAGATGCGCTACCTCGAGTTCAACCCGTACTGGAATGTCCCGCGCAGCATCCTCGAAAAGGAGATCCTGCCCAGGCTTGAGCGCAACCGTGCCTACCTCGCGCAGAACGACATGGAGACGGTGCCGCCCGGTGCGAGCCTGGCGGACCTCAGGGAAGGCCGGGCGCGCGTGCGCCAGCGCCCCGGCCCCAGGAACGCACTGGGCGCAATCAAGTTCGCGATGCCGAATCCGATGGACATCTACCTGCACTCGACGCCGGCGCGCGAGCTGTTCAAGCGCAGCCGGCGCGACCTCTCGCATGGGTGCATCCGGGTCGAGCAGCCGGCCGCGTTGGCGCAGTATGTGCTGGGACGGCAGGGCCAGTGGAATACGTCCACGATCCGCGAGGCGCTGCAGCCGGGAGCGACGCGGCACGTCGCGCTGAACCATGCGATTCCCGTCGTGATCTTCTACGCTACCGCGCTCGTCGACGGCAAGGCCGGCGCGCGCTTCGCGCCGGATATCTACGGCCGCGACACGAAGCTCGAACAGGAACTGGCGGCAAGGCGCAAACAGGGTATTGCGCCATCCCTTCAAACCACGGCGGCGCTGAACGACTCGGGCCGCCGTGCAAGCAGATGAGACAGCCGTTGCAGACCCGCCTGCAAGCGTCCACGATCCTTGATGCTGCCCAGGGAGATCCGAATCGCATTCGCGGATACGCTGCCGGTGGCGAATGCCTCCGCCGGCGTGAATGCGATGCCCTCGCTGTCGGCCGCACGCGCAAGCTGCGACGGGTTCCAATATGCCGGCAACTCGAGCCATGCGTGCAGGCCGTCGCCGGCGCCGCTGTACCGTCCCGCCAGGACATCCCGCGCCATCCGGTGGCGCAGGCGCGCCTCCTTGCGTACGCCTTCCAGCAATCGCTGCGCCGTACCGTCGAGGATCCACTGGCTTGCCAGTGCGGCCGTCAGCGGCGCGGCCATCAGCGCAAATGACCTGAGCGCTGCCAGGAAACGTTCGCGCTCCTGCGGATCGGGTACGAGCACGAAGGCGACGCGCAAGCCGGGCGTCAGGCATTTCGACAGCGTCGAGATGTAGACCACCTGGTCCCGGGCAAACGTCGCGATGGGAGGTGGCGGCGCATCTGCCAGGAGCCAGTAGGGATCGTCCTCGACGATGCGCACCTTGCAACGCTTCGCGATGCCGGCGAGCTCCTTGCGCCGGCGCTGCGGCATGGTGATGGCGGTCGGGTTCTGCAATGTCGGATTCAGGTACACCAGCGCAGGCTTGTGCCGGCGGCACGCTTGCTCAAACAGCGCAGGCACCATGCCATGCTTGTCCGCTTCCACCGCGATGATATGCCGGCCGAACTGGGTCGCAGCGGAACGCAGGCCGGGATAAGTCGTCGGCTCGGCGAGGACCGCATCGCCGGGCGCGGAAAGCGCGAGGATCGATGCGGCGAGCGCCGCCTGCGCACCGGGACAGACGACAATCTGCCGCGCATCCAGCTGTCCAAACATCGGCTCGAGCCATGTGGCGCCAGCCTGGCGCTCGGAGGCGCTTCCCCCGCCCAGGTGGTAAGACATCAGCAAGCCATTGTCTGCCCTCATCAGCACCTGGGACAGGCCCTGCTTCAACATGTCGTCGAAATCCACGCCATCCGGCGGTGGCGGGGTATTCATGCTCAGGTCGAGGATCGAGGTCAGTTCGACCTTCGCGGCCGCGACATAGGTGCCGCGCGCGCCGCGGCCCTCCAGCAAGTTGCGGCGCCTGGCTTCGTCGTACGCGCGCGTGATCGTCGTCAGGTCGACGTCCAGCTGCGCCGCCAGCTGGCGCTGCGGCGGCAGGCGGTCGCCCGGTTTCAGCGATCCATCTGCCACGGCCGCCTGCAAGGCGTCCGCGATCTGCAGGAAACGGGGACCGCCGTGCACCGCCAGCCGCGGCAACCACAAGGAAGCATCTTGTACGGCTTTAAACTGGGACATCTTGTCTCGATGTATGTACCTTGCCTTTAGATAGTATGCCTTGAGATCGTGCTCCTTACGATAGAAATTCGCAAAATCATGGAATGGATCCCGGCAGTCTTCGTTCGGCGGCAGCTCAGGCCCCCGCAGCCGCCCTCACCCGCTGGCGCACGAAGTTGATGTGGCTGCGCAGCTCGTACAGCTGGTCCGCGAAGGCCAGCGGCACCGAGGTCTGGTTGACGCGCTTTTCGATGTCGTCGAGGCGGCGCAGCAGGTCGGGAAGCGCCTGGCCGCCCTCGCCGCGGTGCGCTTCCAGCTCCTGCTCCACCACGCGCAGCTGGCCGTACCAGCGGTACACGCGCGAACGGATGCGCCACACGTACACCGGCGGCACCACCTTCGACAGCGGGATCAGCAGCGCCAGCAGCGGCACCAGCACCACCCACATCCGCTCCAGCAGATTGGCCAGCCAGAAGCGCATGTAGCGCTGCAGGAAAGGCGGCCCGTCGCGGTAGAAGCGCGCCGCCTCGTGCGCGACCGGGATCTCGCTGTAGCGCGGCGTCGGGAACTGGCCCTGCTGCTGGAACCAGCCGGCGCCGCCGTGGATCTCGGTCGCCGCCTGCACGAACAAATCGATCAGGGCCGGATGCAGGTCGTCGCGCGCGACCAGCGTGGCGGTGGGCGCGATCAGCTGGTAGTCGCGCGCCGGGATGTCGCGGCCAAGGTCGACGATCCCGCGCGGCAGCACCACGTGGGTCAGGAAGGGCAGGCGCCGCGTGTAGGCCTCGGCCTGGGTGAAGTCGAACAGCTTGATGCCGGGCGTTTGCAACAGCATCTGGATCAGCGGCGCTTCCGGAGCTGAGCTGAACACGAGGCCGTCGATGCTGCCGTCCAGCAGGGCCATCGTGGCCGGCGTGTTCTCGAGGGCGCTGATGTGCAGCTCGTTGGGCTCGACGCCGTTCACGCCCAGCACCTGCTTGAACAGGCGCGGCACGCCTGTCCCTTCCGGCCCGAGGTTGATGCGCAGGCCGCGCAGCTGCGTGAGATTATCGACCTGCACCGAGTCGCGCAGGAACAGCCACACCGGCTCGGTGAACAGGCTGCCCAGCGAGACCAGCCCGGTGGGCCTGGCCTGCGCCTCGTTGGTCGAGCCGCTCTGCACGAAGGCGATGTCGACCTTGCCGTCGATGAGCCGCTGCAGGTTGTCCTGCGAGCCGAGCGAGGGTAGCAGCGTGACCTTGATGTCGTTCTTGGCCAGCGCCTTGGCGTACTGGCGGCCGAATTCCTCGTAGGCGCTGTTCTCCTGGCCGGTGGCGAGGCTCACCTTTTTCGGCGGCGCCGGGTCGACCAGCAGCCAGGCCGCGACGCAGGCAAGGATCACCAGCGCCACGGTCGGCCCGAGCGCGACCAGCAGGTCGCGCAGGGACAAGGTGCTGAACTTGCGCACGTTGGTGATTACGCGACGCATCGGCCGCATCGGTGCGCCCTAATCAAAACAGGACGTTCTTCGGCGCTTCGGCCGGATTGGCGGGCGGCTTCGGCGTCTGCCCGGCCTCCGCCGCACCCTGGCGCGTATGCGGCACACGCTTGGGCGCGGCGCCGTTGGACGGCTTGGCCGGGGCGGCGGCGGCGCTTTCAGCCAGCGGATGGCCAGAATCGACGCGTGCGGCCGGGGCATGTCTGGCCGCGTCGGCCGCCGGCTTCTTCGCCGCTTCCTTCCTGGCCGCGTCGGCCGCGGGATGCCTGGGCGGCACCGCCGCCTCGCTCGCCGCCGCGGGTTTCGTTGCGGCGGCCTGTGCAGGCTTCGGCGCCTCGGCGGCGGCGGCGGGCTTGGCCTCGGTTGCAGCGGCAGCAGGCGTTTCCGCTTTCGGCGGCGCCACCACCGACAGCACCGCATTGGCGCGCTGCGGTTCGATCATCGGCATCAGGCTCGGCGCCAGCGACACCACCAGCTGCACCGGCAGCGCGCTGGTGAAGTCGTAGTTCTCCGATTCCGGCCCGTGCACGTAGGCGATCATGGTGCCGAAGAAGCGTTCGCCGATATTGAAGACGAAGGTCGCTGTGCGGTTCACGTAGCGCGATTCGATCAGGCGGCCGCCCGGCGCGAACACGTCGAAGCGCTGGTCGCCGGTGCCGGTCTTGCCGCCCACCGCGATCACGCTGCCGTCGGACAGCTTGAACGCCTCCTTGGCGCGCCGCGCCGTACCGTCGGACACCACGCCGCGGATCGCGTCGAGCGTGGCGCGCGCCACGTCGGCCGACAGCACGCGCTCGCCCGCGCCTTCGGGCGCGTGCTTGACCAGCGTCTCGTACGGCGTCGCGTCCGCGAAATGCAGCGAATCGATGCGCTGCACCGGCTTCCTCACGCCTTCATTGACGAGGATGCCCATCAGTTCGGCCAGCGCCGCCGGGCGGTCGGCCGATGCGCCCAAGGTGGTCGCGTACGACGGCACCAGCGAATCGAAGGGATAGCCCATCTTCTTCCACTGTGCATGGATCTTGAGGAAGGCCTCGACCTCCAGCAGGCCGGCGATGCGCTTGTCCTGGGCGTGCTTGCGATGGGTCTTGAACAGCCACGAATACACTTCCTGGCGTTCCTGCACCGAGGCCTTGACCAGCTCGTCCCAGCCGGCCTTGGGATGGGTCGCGAGATAGCGCACCAGCCACAGTTCGAGCGGATGGACCGAGGCCACGTAGCCGCGGTCGGCCAGCGACATGTTCTCGGGATCGTAGGTCTCGTACATCTTGCCCAGCTTGTCCTGCTCGACCTCGTTCTTGTCCGGCACGCTGGAATTGATGAAAGTGCCGAACTGCTGCAGCGTGCCTTCCGGATGGATGGTGCGGTACACCGCCGCCAGCCGCCCGGGTTTCGGGTGCATGCCCGACAACAGGATCTGCTCGTTCTCGGCCGGGGTGTGGCCCTTGTACTTGTTCCAGAACTTGGCGAGGAAGACCTGGCCCTCGCGGTCGGCGAAGCGCGCCAGGTAGTCGGCGCGGCGCGGGTCGTCGGCGTCGGCCAGCAGCTGGGCCGAGGAACCGGGGACCTGGAACATGTAGTAGCGCACCACGTCGCGCATCAGGCGGATGAACAACAGATTGGTCGAGTTCTGCAGGCCCTGGCGCACGGTCAGGATGCGGCTGTCGTCCAGCTTGCTGAAATTGTGGAACACGTGCAGCCCGCCGCCGGTGAAGAAGGATTCGCCCGGGCTGCCGGAATACTTGCGCTCCATTGCCGCATTGAGCATCGGCGGCAGCGAACGGTCGGCATTCGGCGGCAGCGCGCGGAAGTAGTCGATGGCCCATTGCGTCAGGTGGTCGCGCGGGTCGACGTGGATGTTTGCCAGCTGCGCCTTGTCCATCGGCTCCAGGCGCGCGTGCAGCTGGTCGAAGATGTCGAGGTAGCTGACCAGGGTGCGCAGCTTGGCGGTGGAGCCGAGATCGAGCTTGGCGCCTTCGTTGATGTCGAGCGGCTGGTCGAAGTTATCGGTCTGCACGCGCAGGTAGTTGGCGTCCTTGCCGCGCTCCATCAGCGTGAAGCTGTACACCACCTTGGCCGGATCGCCGGCGCCGAGCATGCCCTTGCCGGTCAGGCCCGCTTCAAGCGCCGCTTCCGGCGTCGACAGCTTGCGCAGCGCGGCCGTGACGGCTTTCTGGGCCTCGGAGTCGAGCGTGGTCCGGACCGACAGGTCCAGGCGGTCGATGTTGTACAGGCGCGGTTCGCCCAGCAGGCCGGCCAGGTGCGCGCGCACCGCATTGGCGGCCTTGCGCGAGACGAAGGCGTTGGCCGGCATCGGCGCCACGCCGCTGGCCTGCGAGGGATGCAGCTTGATCTTCAGCGCGGCGTCGCGGATCTGCGGGCTGATGACGCCGGCCTGCGCCAGCACGCGCAGGTGCGCGTCGGTGAGGGTTTCCAGGTCTTCCTGGCCGGCGCCGAGATAGTAGGCCGGGCGGCGCTGCGCGATCATCAGCGACAGCGCCTCCTTGTAGGCCTCGACCGCGTTCAGCGACCAGCGCGGCGACAGCAGTTCGCGGTTGACTTCGGCGAAGTCGCGGCCGTACCAGACCCACATGCCGTCGCCGATGCCGTTCACCTCGCCGTAGCCGACCTTGGCCGACAGCGGAACGGTGTTCAGGTATTCGAGCACGATGCGGCGGCGCGCGTCGGTCGTGTCTTCCCCGCCCTGGTAGGCGCGCAGCGTGGCCGACGCCATCTGGCGCAGCTTGTCGGCCAGCGACGAGGTGCGCCCTTCCGACGAGTGGCGGTATTTTTCGATCTGCGTGGCGAGCGTGCTGCCGCCGGCCACGCGGCCGCCGCCGCCGAGGCCGATCGAGTGCAGGGTCTTGTCGAACACCGCCTTGGAGAAGCGGTCCCATTCGATTGCCGGGTTGCGCTTCGGGTATTCGGCATTGAGCAGCTCGCGGTTCTCGATGAACAGCAGGCTGCGCACCAGCAGCGGCGGCGCATCGTTGAAGCGGCCGTAGATGCGCTCCGGATAGCGCGCCTCGAACAGCATCTTGCCGTTGCGGTCGAGGATGTCGAGACCGACGCGGGTCTTTTCCGGATAGGTGGCATACAGGCCGAGGTCGGCCAGCTCCACCATCTTGGGCGAGATGCGCGCCTGGGCGTCGATGGTGTAGTGGTGTGCCTTGAGCTTGGCGAGATAGTCCGGCAGGTTGGCGTAGCCGAGCCGCTCGTCGTAGGGGCTGCCGGACGGGAAGCGGATCGCATTGCTGGCGCCTGGTTCGACGCGGTAACTGAGCTTGCCGGCCAGTTCGGAGAAGAAGCGCGCCTGCAGCGCCGAGCTGCGCATCTCCTGCCACACCAGCAGGCCGAACACGATCAGCAGCAACAGGAAGGCCAGCATCACGTAGCGCCAGAAGCGCGGCTTCTTGCGTTCGGGCTTGGGCGCGGGCGCCTCCGGCGGCAGCGCTTCGCCGCCGCCGGGGATCACCGACAGCTCGGGCTGGGGCGGATATTTTTCTTGCGGCACGGCCCCTTGCGCCATGCCGGCCGCCGCCATGGCGGGGACTGGCTGCGGGAAGCCGAAGCGGGGGCGGAACAAGCGCGCTGCGCGCTCGATCATGCTAAGCCGTTTCAAACGGCGGTGACTATCCATGATGGCTCAACCGGTGTGAATCGATATTCCTGCGAAGCCGTCGTCGACGCTCGCCGTTCTTGTACTGTTGACCGGTTCGACTGATCGATGACGCGCTTAGTTTCGCGGTGGCGGTGGTGCCGTGCGCGACGACAATCACCATGCCACTCGACACCATTCCACCACATCAATACGACACGCACGAAACACTCTTCAACAAAAAAGCTGTTGTTGTTTAATTTTCGCAAAAAAACAACGACAGCGTAAGGGCGACGGCATGTAGGCCTACAAACGGCGGTATTCAGCGCCTACACGATCGAGCTCCGCGCACATCGCCGTGAATGCGCGTTCGACCTGTTCCGGATTGCCTTTCACGCCCAGTTCGATGTGGCGGCGGGTATGCGCATCGCCCACGCTGGGCAGGCTGAACACGCGCACGCCCGGGTAGCTCGACTGCAGGCCCTCCATCAGCGGCGTCAGCACGGCTTCGGCCTGTTCGTAGACGATCACGGCCGGCTCGGCGCGCGCCTCCTGGTGGAACAGCTCGGAATAACAGGTGTCGAGCACCCAGGCGATCATCGGCCAGGCCATCACCGGGAAGCCCGGCACGAAATGGTGGCGCTCGAACGAAAAGCCGGCGATGCGGTTGTAGGGATTGGGGATCAGGCGCGCGCCCTGCGGGAACTCGGCCATCTTGAAGCGCTGCAGGTTCTCGGGCGCGTTCATGTCGACCGCGTGTCCGGTTTCGCGGGCGGTCTCGCGGATGCGCTGCTCGATATTGGGGCGGCCTTCGGGATGCATCGCCAGCGGCAGGCCGAGCGCCGCGGCGGCGCACTGGCGGGTGTGGTCGTCCGGCGTGGCGCCGATGCCGCCGCAGGAAAACACGATATCGCTGCTGTCGAAGGTGCGGCGCAAGGTGGCCGTGATGCGCGCACGGTCGTCGCCGATGAATTCGGCCCAGCCCAGCTGCAGGCCGCGCTCGGCCAGCAGTTCGACGACCTTGGGAAAATGCTGGTCCCGGCGGCGGCCGGAAAGGATTTCGTCGCCGATGACGATCAGGCCGATTGCCATGCGCGCTCCCGGACATTGTTCACGTGTAGGGTGGGCACCCGTGCCCACGCGTGCGTGCCGGCTTCGGTTGGCACACGTGTCCACCCTACCGCGTTTTTCACTGCAGTGGAAGCCCTTCCGCGCGCAGCCTGTCCAGCGCTTCCAGACAGTAATACTGGAACCACAGCCCCGTGAAAATGAAGATGACGATGTACAGCCAGATCGACAGCACGGCCAGTACCGGGAACAGCACCACCGAAGCCACCGCGCCGCCGACCCAGGCAATGCCGGGCAGCGCGCCGGCGAAGCCCGACAGTGTGCCGATCGCCAGCAATGCGTTGCGATGGCGCCGCATCAGCTCGCGGCGTTCTTCGGTGCTGGCGTGGGCGGCCAGCGCGTCGTAGCTCATCACCTTGGCGGTCAGCCAGCCCCACAGCAGCGCCTGCCCCACCAGCGCCAGCGGCGGGAAGGCATATAGCGGCAGCGACAGCAGCCACAGCACGGCGAACACCAGGATCGCGGACACGCTCACCAGCAGGCTGCCGAGCAGATTGCCGCCTTCCTTGCGTTCCAGCGCGGGAAACTGGCGCTGGCCGACGTGGCGCGCGATCGAGGGCATGGCCACCACGCCCATGAACACCAGCGAGGTGATGATCATCAGCGGCAGGAGCAGCAGCATCGCGGCCAGCGGCACCACCATCGCCTTCAGCGCGGCAAGGCCGAGGAAGGCCAGCACGCTGCCGGAGACGCCGAAGGCGCCATACTCGGTGAACATGCCATGCAGCCAATCGAGCAGCGGCTCCATGAAGGTGTACAGGAGCCCGAACCACAGCGCCACCGACAACACCAGCGGCAGCAGCGAGAGCAGCATGATCTTGCCGCTGAATTGGGAACGGAAGGCGCGGCCCCAGGCGAGTGCGATCGATCCCATCAGGAGACCTTCCTGCGGCGCGAGAATTCGACCATGCGCACCAGGCCGAGCCACTGCTGGCGCCAGAAACCGCGGCCGTAGTCGCGGCCGGGCACGGTCTCGCCGCCGGCGGTCTGGCGCGGCATCTGGTCGCGCACGCCGGTGTCGGCGAACTCCCTGGTGAAGCGCGCGGTGCCGAACAGCATGTCCCACCACGGCAGCAGCACGCCGAAATTGCAGCCGCCCAGCGAGCCCTGCCCCTTCGATTCGTGGCCGATGCCGATCGCATGGTGCAGGCGGTGGAAACGCGGCGACACCAGGATCCGTTCGCCCAGCCAGCCGAAGTGGATGCGCACATTGGCGTGCTGCAGGCTCTGGATCATGCGCGACACCGACACCAGCAGGACGAACTGGGCCGGCGCGACGCCGATCGCGAGTGCGATGATGGCGGTGTAGATATCGTTCAGCAGGTCGTCGAGCAGGTGATTGCGGTCGTCCGTCCACAGGTTCATGTTGCGCTGGCTATGGTGCAGGCTGTGCAGGCCCCACCACCAGCGCAGCTTGTGCTGGCCGCGGTGGAACCAGTAGCCGAAGAAGTCCAGCACCACCAGGTAGAGCAGGAAGCTGACCGTCGGCGACATGCCCGGCACCAGCTGTTCGAGATTGAAGGGATGGACGCCTTCCAGGCGCAGCATGCCGGCGATGTGGTCCATCAGCGGGTCGAGCGTGAAGAACACGGCCACCGAGAACAGGCCGGCGCGGCGGATGATGGTATAGATGAAATCGTTCCAGCGGGCGCGCTGGTCGTCGAACTCGTGCACCGGGATCAGCGATTCCAGCGGGCGCAGCACCATGAACAAGACCGCCAGTTCGCACAGGCCGGCGAGGAACCATTCGACGCCGTTGTAGGCATCCTCGGTCCATTCGCCCAGGCCGGTCACGAACAGGAAAGGCTCGACCACGGCCTGGAACAGCCAGCCCTGGACGATGCCGAACCAATCGAGGAAGTGCTGGATCATTTTCTTGCGTGTTCCTGGTAAGCGGGATGTTCCCTCATGGTAGCGAAACAGAAGCCTTTCTGCTCGAGGCCGTCGATCATCGGTTCGAGGTCGGCCGGCGCCCAGGGGTCCTTGCGCGACCAGATGCCCAGGTGGGCCATGAAGATGTCGCCGTCCTTCAGATTGTCCAGCGCGCGCTTGAGCAGCAAGCTGTTGGGGAAGGCGTCGGACGAGGTCTCGTCCCCCGAGAAGCCGGCCTTGGCCCAGCCCACGTGGGCGTAGCCGCACGACCTGGCGGCCGCCAGCACATTGGGCGAGGTGTGGCCGCCGGGCGCGCGGAACAGCGGGTCGATGTGGCGGCCGGTCAATTCCGCGAAGCGCGTGTCGACGCGCCGGAGTTCATCGCAGTACTGGGCCGCGGTCCAGCTCAGCGTGCGGCCGCCGTTGGGGCCGAACTGCGGCTTGACGACCATCTTCCCACCCGCCAGGTCGCGCTGCCAGTAGACGTGGTCGAACGTATGGGTGCCGAAGGCATGGCCGTCGGCCACCAGCGATTTCCAGAACGGCGCCCAGGACGGGTCGAGCGACCAGTCGCCGTTCACCGTTTTTTCGTTCGCGAGGAAAAAGGTGGCCTTGATGTGGTGGCGCCTGAGCGTCTCGGCGATGAACGTCGCCTGCGACTGGCTGCCGGTATCGAAGGTGAGGTAGATGGTGCCGCGGCAAGCCGCCGGCGCGGCCGCCGGCGCCGCATTGCCGCAGGCCGCCAGCAGCACTGCGGCGACCACGCGCCGCGCTTGCATCACTGCCTCGGCGCCGCGTTGGCGAAGAACACGCCGTGCGGCGAACGGCCCACCGGGATCATCTTGAGCACCTTGCGGCTGGCGACGTCGATCACGGCGACTTTCTTAATCCAGCGCAGCGTGGCCCACAGGGTCTTGCCGTCGGCGGTCAGTTCCATGCAGTCCGGGCCGCCCGGCACATTGATCTGGCCGACGTTTTCCAGGGTGACCGTATCGATGATGTTGATCGAGTTCGAGACGCGGTTCGACACGAACATGTGGCGCTTGTCGCCCAGCGAGCGGAAGTTGTGGGCGCCGTCGCCGGTCTTGATGCGCTTGACCGATTTTTGCGTGCGCCAGTCGATCACCTCGACGTAATCCGACCCCATGATGCCGACCATCAGGTACTTGTTATCCGGCGTCATCACGATACCGGCCGGCAGTTTGCCGACCGACATGGTCCACTTGACCGCCTGGGTGTTCAGGTCGATCGCGCTGATCTGGTCGCTGCCCTGCTGGGTGATGAAGGCCAGCGTGCTGTCGGCGTTGAAGGCGATGTGGCTGGGCAGGCGCGGCAGCGGGATGCGCTTGGCCAGCGTCAGGTTGCTGCCATCGTATTTGTAGACGTCGACGCGGTCCAGGCGCAGCGCGGCGGCCACGAACCATTTCTGGTTGGGCGAGAAGCCGATCTGGTAGGGGTCGAGCACGTCGGTCAGCCTGCGCTGGATCTTGCCGGTGATGGGGTCGAGGAAGATCAGCTCGTTGCCCACGGAACTGGCCACGATCAGGGACTTGTTGTCCGGGGTGGCCATCAGGTGGTGCGGCTCCTTGCCCACCGCGAACGTGCCCTGGTCGGCACCGGTGGCCTCGTCCAGCAGCTGCACGGTGGCGTCGCGCGAATTCAGGACCACGACGACATTGGCTTGTGCGGACGGCAAGGCGGCGATCAGGCACAAACTGGAGAGGACAAGCTTACGAAGACTGCGCAGCATACAAAGTTTAGTTGGCCCGAGGGAACACAGTGCATATTCTACGTGGAAATCGGGGACTGCGAGGGGGCCAGATCGCACTTTCGGCGCTTCGTCGCAACAGAATGAAAAAAGCGCCAATGGCCCCCTTGCTGGGCATGCATTACAATCGGCCTTCAATTTCAGCATTCAAGGAAAATCATGTCCCTTACCACCACCAATTCCGGCCTGCAGTACGAAGACACCGTCGTCGGCAGCGGCGCCGAAGCCAAGGCCGGCCAGTACGTCACCGTGCACTACACCGGCTGGCTGCGCAACGATGACGGCACCCCGGGCGCGAAGTTCGATTCGAGCAAGGACCGCAACGATCCGTTCGAGTTCCCGCTGGGCGCGGGCCATGTCATCAAGGGCTGGGACGAAGGTGTGCAGGGCATGAAGGTGGGCGGTGCGCGCCGCCTGGTCATCCCGGCCAGCCTGGGCTACGGCGCGCGCGGCGCCGGCGGCGTCATTCCGCCGAACGCCACCCTGATTTTCGACGTCGAGCTGCTGGGCGTCTGACCATGCGCGCCTTGTTGAAGCTGGCGGCGGCGCTAGCCCTGGTGCCGATGCTGCATGGCTGCATGGTGATGGCGGTCGGCGGCGCGGTCGTGGGTGGGGCGGCGACGGTGGCTTCCACTGCGGTGGGGGCCGGCGTGGCGGTCGGCAAGGGCGCCTACAATGTGGCGACTTATCCGTTTAGCAGCAGCGACAAGGACGAAAAGAAGTAACAGCGACGTCAAGGTCGAATGGGGTTCCCGCCTTCGCGGGAACCGCGAAGGCGGGAACCCCATTTTGCATTCCTGCCGCAAACTGAGCCTTCCCTCTAATTCCACGCAATCCCCGCC
>JAEWEK010000380.1 GCA_023389425.1 Pseudomonadota bacterium
AAAACTACACCGGCCTGTCGCGCCTGAAGCGTTCGCCGGTGAAACTGGTGCTGGGCCCGTGGACCCACGGCCAGCGCTCCGTCACCTTCGCCGGCGACGTCGACTTCGGCGCCGCCGCCACGCTCGACGACAATATCGCGCCCGATTACACCGCGCTGCGCCAGGCCTGGTTCGACCGCCACCTGCGCGGCGACGCGCGGGCGCCGGACTACCTGCCGCAAGCCGTCAAGATCTTCGTGATGGGCGGAGGCAGCGGACGCAAGGACCACGCGGGACGCCTGCAGCACGGCGGCCATTGGCGCGACGAAGCCGACTGGCCGCCGCCATCGACCACCCACCGGGTGATGCACCTGCACGCCGACGGCAGCCTGGCCGCGTCGCTGCCGCGCAGCCAGTGCGAGGCACTGGAATTCGATTTCGACCCGCGCCATCCGGTGCCCACCATCGGCGGCGCCATCGCCTCCGGCGCGCCGGTGATGTACGCCGGCGCCTACGACCAGCGCACCACGCCCGCCACCTTCGGCGCCACGGCGCCATTTGGCCCGCTGGCAGATCGCCCGGATGTACTGGTGTTCCAGACCGAACCGCTGGAATCGAGCGTCGAACTGACCGGCCAGATCGTCGCCCGCCTGTGGGTGTCCTCATCCGCACTCGACACCGACTTCACCATCAAGGTGCTGGACGTCTACCCGCCCAGCGAGGATTACCCCGAAGGTTGCGCCATAAATTTAACGCATGGCATACTGCGGATGCGCTTTCGCGACTCCTTCGAACACCCCACCCTGCTGGAACCCGATGCCGTCTACCAGATCGAGATCCCGTCCTACCCGACCAGTAACCTGTTCGCGGCCGGACACCGCATCCGGATCGATATCTCAAGCAGCAACTTTCCCCACTTCGACATCAATCCCAACACCGGCGCGCCGGCGGGCACGGTGTCGGATCCGGTGGTCGCGCGCAACCGCGTGTTTGTCGGCCACGAACGGCCTTCGTCCATCGTCCTGCCGGTCATCCCCTGAGGAAGCATCGTGGGAAACCTGAGGGACGACATCAGCTTCAAGTCCCTGCGCGCCTTCCACGAGATCGTCACCAGCGGTTCGGTCACGGAAGCGGCGCGGCGCATGGGCATGAGCCAGCCGGCGGTCAGCCGCATGCTGGCCCAGCTCGAGCAGCAGATCGGCTTCGAACTGTTCTTCCGCGACCACGGGCGGCTGGTGCCGACCCAGGACGGCATCCTGTTGTTCGACGAGGTCGACCAGTCGATGGGCAGCGTGGAGCGCGTCTACACGCTGATCCGGGACATCGGCGACTACCGCGTCGGCCAGCTCAAGGTGGTGGCCCCGCCCAGCTTCTCCGAAGGCGTGCTGCCGGATATCGTCAGCGCCTTCCTCGAACGCTTCCCGCGGGTGCACCTGTCGATCGACTCGCGCAGCATCGAAACCTCGAAGGCGCTGATCGCCACGCGCGCCGCCGATTGCGGCTTCGTCAAACTGCCGCTCGGCCGTACCGACCTGCATTTCGAGCACATCGTCACCAGCGCCACGGTGTGCGTCCTGTCGGCCGGCCACCCGCTGAGCGGCAGGCGCGTGCTGACGCCGCAGCTGCTGCGCGGCCATCCGCTGATCCTGCTGGGGCTTGGCCGCACCTCGCGCGCCCAGATCGAAGCCGAGTTCGTGCGCGCCGGCGTGCGGCCCGAGGTGCGGCTGGAGACGCACACGGTGGGCTCGGCCTGCGCGCTGGCCGAACGGGGTCTCGGTGTCGCGCTGGTCAACGAAATGCTGGCCAAGCCCTACCTGCGCGCGGGCGGCATCGTGCTGCCCTTCGAGCCGACGCTGACCAACGAGTATTCCTTCGTGACCTCGGCACTGTCGGAACCGAGCCGGCTGACCAAAGCCTTCCTGGAGATCACGAAGGCGCACTTCAATACGGCAGGATCCCCGGCAGCAAAGGCCGCTCCAGCCGCTTGATCCACCACTTGAGCGCCTCGCCCATCGATTCGGTGCGCCAGGCCAGCCAGAAGGTTTCCGGCGGCCGCGGCGCCTCGACCTGAAGCTCGACCAGCACGCCCTGCTCCAGCTCCACGCGCACGCAGGCACGCGGCAGGAAGCCGTGGCCCAGGCCGGCCGCCTGCGCCGCGATCTTGGCCTGCATGGTGGGCACGGTGATGCTGTGCTGGCCCTCCAGCAGGCCGACGGTGCGATCGGTGGACGAGCGCGCGCCGTCGCCCACGACGATGGCGGTGTGCTCCAGCAGGTCGTCGCGCGCCAGCGTGCGGCCCAGCTTCGCCAGCGGGTGCGTGGCCGTCACGCAGAAGGCAAACTCCAGGCTGCCGACCGGCACCGACTTGTAGCCGCCGCCGCCCGGGCCCTCGCCCGCCGCCACGATCAGGTCGGCGCGGCCTTCGCGCAGCAGTTCCCAGGTGCCGGTCATGGTGTCGGCGCCGATGCGCAGGCGGGTGCCGCATGCGAGTTCCTCGAAGGCGCGGATGTCTTCGTTGAAGCCGCTGGTGGGGATCAGCGAATCGTGCACCAGGCGCAGCTCGGCCTCGAATCCAGTGGCGACCTTGCGCATGCGCGATTCGAGCTGCCTCGCGGCGCCCAGCAGCCAGCGCCCTTCCTTCAGCATCTCCTGCCCGGCCGGCGTCAATACGACGCGCGGCCCGTTGCGCACGAACAGCGGGAAGCCCAGCTGTTCCTCGAGCTTGGACACGGCGTAGGAAATAGTGGACGGCACCTTGTGCAGGCGCTCGGCGGCGGCCGCGAATGAGCCCTGGCGGGCGATGGCGTCGACGATTTCAATGGCTTCCAGCGAAAGTTTCAGCACGGCCCGGCAATCCTTGACAATGAATAATCGAAATTATCGCTGATAAGGCGGCAAAACATTCACGCTAGGCCCCATCGATTCGAGCGAAACTTCTTCCATCGCAACGAACAACAGGGAGCAGCACATGATCGAAGTACGCAAATCCGAACATCGCGGCCACGCCAACCACGGCTGGCTGAACTCGCGCCACACCTTCTCCTTCGGCCACTACCGCGACCCGAAACAGCAGGGTTTCTCCGACCTGCTGGTCATCAACGACGACCGCGTGGCGCCGGGCCAGGGCTTCGGCACCCACGGCCACCGCGACATGGAGATCTTCTCCTACGTGCTCGAAGGCGCGCTGGCGCACAAGGATTCGATGGGCACCGGCTCGGTGATCGTGCCGGGCGACGTGCAGATGATGAGCGCGGGCCACGGCGTGCAGCACAGCGAATTCAACCACTCCAAGCAGGATCCGGTGCACTTCCTGCAGATCTGGATCGTGCCGAACGTGGAAGGCGCGGCGCCGCGCTACCAGCAGGTGCATTTCGAGGAGGTCGAGAAGCGCGGCCGCCTGCGCCTGATCATCGCGCCGGAAGGTGAAGGCGGCGCGCTGGCGGTGCGCCAGGACGCCCGCGTCTACGCCGGCCTGTTCGACGGCGACGAGTCGGCCACGCTGGACGTCGGCAGCGAGCGCCACGTCTACGTCCATGTGGCGCGCGGCAGCATCGAAGTGAACGGCGAACGCCTCGGCGAGGGCGACGGCGCCCGCATCCGCAACGCCGGCAGCCTGCGCTTCGAGCACGGGCAGGACGCCGAAGTGCTGGTGTTCGACCTGCGCCCGCACGAGCTGCCCTGGTAAGCAGCGCGATGCGTCACTGCCGGTGGCGCATCCCCATCTCCGCCACCATCCGCAGCAGCTCGTTGAGGTCGACCGGCTTGACGAGGCGCGCGTCGAAGCCAGCCTGGCGCGCGCGGTCGCCATCGTGTTCCTCGCCCCAGCCGGTCACCGCGATCAGCGCGGGCTTGCCGCCCCAGGGCTGCTGCCGGATCCAGTGCGCGACTTCGTGGCCGGTGGCGCCGGGCATGCCGATATCGAGCAGCAGCACGTCCGGATGGTGGCGCGCCGCCAGTTCCATCGCCGCCTTGCCGTCGTTGGCCGTCGTGACCGCGTAACCGTGGGCGCGCAGCAGTTCGCCCAGCAGGTCGGCGGCGTCGGCGTTGTCGTCGGCCACCAGCACCTGCAGCGTGCCCGGTGCGCCGGTCGCGGCCTCCCCGGTGTCCTGCGCGGGCAGCGTGTCGCCGGCCGCGAGCGGCAGCACGATGCGCACCAGCGTGCCGCTGCCCTCGCCTTCGCTGAAAGCATTGACCGTACCGCCGTGCAGCTCCACCAGCGAGCGCACGATCGCCAGCCCCAGGCCCAGGCCCGGCGCGCCGCCGCGCGCCTTGGTCTCGGCCTGCGAGAACATCTCGAACACCTCGTCCAGCCGCGACGGGTCGATGCCGACGCCCTGGTCCTGCACTTCGACCACGGCCTCGCTCCCCTGCGCGAATGCGCGCACCTGCGTGCGCCCACCCACCGGCGAGAACTTCACCGCATTCTGCAGCACATTGCTGAACACCTGGGTCAGGCGCACCTCGTCGCCGTTGACCATCAGCGGCCGGTCCGGCAGCAGCAGCTCCAGCGCGTGCTGGCTGGCGTGCAGGGCCGGGCGCACGTTGTCGACGCCCAGTTCGATCAGCTGGCGCAGGTCGGTCGGCTGGCGCACCAGATCGACGCGGTTGCGCGTGATGCGGCTCAGGTCGAGCAGTTCGTCCAGCAGGCGCGCCATGTGCGCGATCTGGCGTTCCATCACGTCGGTGGCGCGCTTGAGCGTGGCCGGCGCGGCATCGCCCTGGCGCATCAGCGCGACCGAGTAGCCGGCAGCGGCCAGCGGATTGCGCAGCTCGTGCGCGAGGATGGACAGGAATTCGTTCTTCTGGCGGTCGGCTTTTTCAAGCCGCGCCAGGGCCTGCTCCAGCTGGCTGCGCTGCTCGCGGTGCTCCAGGCAGCTGCGCACGGCGAAACCCAGGCGCGGGAAATGCTTGGGCGTCTTGGTGATGTAGTCGTCCAGCCCCTCCTTCATCGCCGTCACCGCCACTTCCTCGTTGCCGCTGGCGGTGAACATGATGACCGGACGCTCCGGATAGCGTTGCTTGAGCGCGCGCAGGACCGAAATGCCGTCGGTGAAGCGCAGCCGGAAATCGGTGATGGTGACGTCGAACAGGCCATCGTCCAGCGCCTTGTCGAGATCCTTCGCGGTGCCGGCATGGATGACCGAGAGCTCGTCGAAGTGCAGCGCCAGTTCGCGCGCCACCAGCACGCGGGTGTCGGCGCTGTCGTCGACGAGGAGAACGCAGAGCGCCACCCTCAGGCCTCCGGCAGGTCGATGTAGAACAGCGAGCCGCCTTCGGCCGGCGCGTCGACGCCGACCGCGCCGCCCATGCGTTCGATGCCCTTCTTGACGATGGCGAGGCCGATGCCGGTGCCGGGAAATTCTTCCTCGCTGTGCAGGCGCTCGAACACATTGAAGATGCGCCCGTGCGCCTCGCCCGGAATGCCGATGCCATTGTCGCGCACGGCGATGCGCACCATGTTTCCGTGCTGCGCCGCGCCGATCGCGATCCGCGCATCCACCGCGGGGGCGACGAACTTGGCGGCGTTGGACACCAGGTTGGTCAGCGCCTGCACGAAGGTCTGGCGGTGCGCGCGCACCGCCAGACCGTCCGGCACGTCCACCTCGACCCGGGCGCTGGCGTAGTCGGGGTCGGACTGCAGCGTGGCCTGCATTTCCCAGACCACCTCGGCCACGATCACGCGATCGAGCTGGATCTCGGTGCGCGACAGGCGCGCGAATTCGAGCAGGTCCGTCACCATCGTATCGACGCGCCGCGCCACCGCCTCGATGCGCTGTACGTACACGCCCAGGTGGTCGGTGCGGCCTTCGACGAAGTCCTGCTTGAGCGCGTCGGCATAGCCCTGGATGGTGCGCAGCGGCTCGCGCAGGTCGTGCGAGACCGAGAAGCCGAAGGTTTCGAGCGCTTCGTTGGCTTCCTGCAGCTGGCGGGTGCGCTCGACGATGCGCTGTTCCAGCTCCGCGTTGAGGCGGTGGATTTCGATGTCGGCGCGGCGCAGCCTGGTCACGTCTTCGACGATGCCGTCCACCGCGTCGTGGCCGTTGACGCGCACCCGCACCAGGCGGATCGCATGGGCATGGCCGGCGCCGGCGAGGTCGCCCTCGATGTGTTGCAGCTCGGCCGCATCGAGCGTCACCTTCAGTCCCGCCAGGTGCTTGCGCACGTTGTCGAGCAGCGGATGGCGGACCTCGGCGCCCGAGGCCGGGGCACGCTCAAGCATCGACCAGAAGGCGCTGTTGCCGTCTTCCAGCGTGCCGTCGAGCGACATGCGGAACACGCCAAGGTGGATATTCTCGAGCAGGTTGGCCAGGCGCGTCTCGCTGCGGATGGCGCGGCCGCGGATTTCGGAGCGGTCGAGGCAGGTGCGCACCGCGACCGGCAGGCGCGCGTAATGACGCGGGCTCTTGATGACGTAGTCGTCCAGGCCGTGCTTCATCGCGTCCACCGCGATCTCCTGGGTGCCGGTGGCGGTGAACATAATCACCGGCATCTGCGGGTCGTGCGCCTTGATGAGCTTGAGGACTTCGAGGCCGGTAGTCCAGCGCATCTGGTAATCGGTGATCACCACGTCGAACGGAAAGCCGGCCGCCGCCACCTGTTCGAAGGCTGCGCGGTCGGCGACCTCGGTGGTCTCGCAATCGTCGAAGTGGCGTTCGACCTCGCGCCGCGCAAGCAGGCGGTCGTCCGGATTGTCGTCGAGCAGCAGCAGGCGGAGCGGCATTGGTTACGTTTTCGAATCGCTTGAATTAACAATGAAGTATAGCCTGAGCGGCCGGCCCGCGGAGCAGCTTTCTTACTCAGCCGCCGGCAGCGTCACCCGGAACGAGGTGCCGGACGCGCTGTCCTCGATCTCCACCCGCCCGCCGATGCGCTCCAGCCCCTTGCGAACGATCGCCAGCCCGATGCCGGTGCCCGGATATTCCTCCTCGCCGTGCAGGCGCTCGAAGGCGCCGAACACGAACTCGCGCTGCTCGCGCGGGATGCCGATGCCCTTGTCGGCCACGTGCACGCGCACCGCGCCGTCCGCCGTCTCGGCGCTCACCTTCACCTGCGGCGTCGTGCCCGGCGCCACGAACTTCACGGCGTTGCTGATGAGGTTATCGAAGACCTGCACCAGGATCGCCTCGTTGCCGCGCACCGGCGGCAGCGGCCCCACCGAGACCCTGGCGCCGGCCGCCCGCACCGACGCCTCCACATTGTCGAGCGCGAGGCGCAGCACGCGCTCCAGGTCCACCTCCTGCAGGCGGATCTCGGGACGCGACAACTGGCTGAACTGCAGCAGGTCGGTGACCAGCCGGTCCATGCGATGCGCCACGGTGTCGATCCGTTCGACGAACTGCTTGCCCTGCTGGCTCAGGCCGGGCGCGCCGTCTTCGCGCAGCGCATTGGCGTAGCCGAGCACATTGCGCAGCGGCGCGCGCAGGTCGTGCGCGACGGTGTGGGCGAAGGCGCGCAGCTCGACATTGGCCTCGGTCAGCGCCTCGGTGCGCTCGACCACGCGCCGTTCGAGCATGGTGTTGGCGTCCACCAGCTCGCGCCTGGACGCCTCCAGCTCGGTCACTTCGAGCAGGCTGATGACGGCGCCGATGGCGCCGCGGCCCGCCATCATCGGGTGGCAGGCCAGGATCCAGTCGCGTTCCACGGAAGGCTCGGCCGCAAGGCTGCCGCCGATCTCGATGCTCGTGCATGGCACCCTGGTCGCCACCACCTCGCGCACCAGGCCGGCCAGTTCGGTCATGCCGTCGCCGCGCCGGTGAATCGCCAGTACCGCGTCCACCGGCTTGCCCTCGGCGGCGGCCTCGCTGCTGCCGGTCAGGCGCTCGGCCACGGCATTCATCAGCAGGATGCGGCCGTCCGGCCCGGTCGCGATCACGGCATCGCCAATGCTGCGCAGGGTGGCGTCGAGGCGCGATTTTTCGGCGCGCACCAGCCTGGCGTCGCGCCGGGCCGTCAGGTCGACGAACATCAGCAGCGCCACCGACAGCACCGCCAGCCCGCCCATCGACAGCAGCAGGCGCGTGCGGTCCTGCCGCACCGCGTCCTCGCGCAAGGCCAGCAGGCGCAGCTCTTCGTTGCGCAAGGCCGTGCTTTGCGCGGAGAGCCGGGCCCGCAAGGCGCGCAGTTGGCGCCGGTCCTCGGTGCGGCTGGCCAGCTCGCCGAGCATGGCCTGCGCATACTGGTCGAGCTGGCTGCGGTACATGGCCAGCGCGCGCTGCTGGACCGGATTGTCGCTGGTGAGGTGGCGCAGGATCGCCACTTCCTGCGGCAGCGCGGCGACGGTGGCGCCCAGGTCGGCGCGGTCCTCGGCATCGTCCTCCAGCAGCAGCGCATGCAGCAGCGCGTCGGTCCTGGTGACCAGGGTGCGCGTTTCCTGCAGGCGCTCGAGCACCTCGCGCGTGTGCACCACCCACTGCCATGAATCGGAAATGTGGCGCATGCTGGTCACGAGCGACAGCACGGCCGCGACGATCACCACGATGCTGATTGCCGCGGCGTAGTTGACGTATAAGCCGGTACGCTGCATGAAACTGGATGTCAGCCTTGAAAGTTAACCGACCGTGCGGCGCGGCCGCACGGGCCTCCCTCTCATTCTAGCAATCGCTGGCACACCCGACTTCGCTTTGCGTGCGGGAACTAAACGTATTTACCTACGTATGCATTTCTCGGTATAAACTGCATGGTTCGATGACTACAGTAATTCCTTCAAAAGAATAAGCA
>JAEWEK010000077.1 GCA_023389425.1 Pseudomonadota bacterium
GTGCGACTACGCGGTGATCTGGGCGCCCTCGCCGGCACTGCTGGAACAGCTGGCCCAGGTGAAGGCCGTATTCCTGATGGGCGCCGGTGTGGATGCGCTGCTCAAGCACGGCGATGCGCTGCCCGACACGCCGATCATCCGCGTGGGCGATGGCGGCATGGCCGACCAGATGGCCGAGTACGTGCTGTACGCGGTGCTGCGCTACTTCCGCGACATGCCCGCCTACGAGGCGTTCGAACGCGAACACACCTGGCGCCCGCTGGCGCAGCCAGACCGCGAAGGCTTCACCGTCGGGGTCATGGGCACGGGCAAGCTCGGCATGCGCGTGGTCGAGGCGCTGCGCCATGTCGGCTTCCCGGTACGCACCTGGAGCCGCACCGCCAGGGACCTGCCCGGCGTCGAATCCTTTGCCGGCATCGCGCAGCTGGATGCCTTCCTGTGCGGGACGCGCGCCCTGGCCTGCCTGCTGCCGCTGACCGCGGAGACGGCCGGGCTGTTCGACCGGCAGCGCTTGAAGCAACTGCCGCAAGGCGCCTACGTCGTCAACGTATCGCGCGGAGCGATCTTCGTCGAGCCGGACCTGCTGTCGCTGGTCCGGCAAGGCCACATCGCGGGCGCCATGCTGGACGTGTTCGAGGACGAGCCGATGCAAGCGAATCATCCGTTCTGGGACGAGCCACGCATCACGGTCACGCCGCACATTTCGGCCCAGACCATGGTCCGCGAATCCGTCCGCCAGATCGTGCGCAAGATCGACGCCCTCGAGCAGGGCCAACCCGTCGACGATATCGTCGACCGCAACCGGGGATATTGAGATGAACAAACAGGCTACGCTGCCGCGCAAGGTCAAGATCGTCGAGGTGGGCCCGCGCGACGGCCTGCAGAACGAGAAGGAAAACGTGCCGGCCGAGGTGAAGATCGAGCTGGTCGACCGCCTGTCGCGCGCCGGCTTCGCCAACGTGGAAGCCGCCGCCTTCGTGTCGCCCAAATGGGTGCCGCAGATGGCGACCAGCGCCGAGGTCATGGCCCGCATCGCGCGCCGGCCGGGGACCATCTACTCCGCGCTGACGCCGAACCTGCAGGGCTTCGAGGCGGCGCTGGCGGCGAAGGCGGACGAAGTGGTGATTTTCGGCGCCGCCTCGGAGGCTTTCTCGCAGCGCAACATCAACTGCTCGATCGCCGAATCGATCGCGCGCTTCGAGCCGGTCGCGAAAGCGGCCAAGGCCAGCGGCGTGCGCCTGCGCGGCAGCATCAGCACGGCGTTCGGCTGCCCGTATCAAGGCGAAGTGCCGCTGGACGCGGTAGCCGACGTGGTGGCGCGCATGCGCGACCTGGGCTGCGACGAGATCGACATCGCGGACACCATCGGCGTATCCACCCCGCGCAAGACGCAGGCCGTGATGCTGCGCGCGGCGCAGGAGTTCCCTGTGGCCCGCCTGTCCGGCCACTTCCACGATACCTACGGGCAGGCGCTGGCCAATATCTACGCGAGCATGGAAGTGGGGATCGCGATCTTCCACTCGTCGGTGTCGGGCCTGGGCGGCTGCCCGTACGCGAAGGGCGCGACCGGCAATGTCGCGACCGAAGACGTTCTGTACATGATGAATGGCCTCGGCATCGACACCGGTATCGACCTCGACCAGGTGGTCGACGCGGGCCTGTTCATTTCGCAGCACCTCAAGCGCAAGAGCGCCAGCCGCGCCGGCAACGCGATCGCGGCCAAGCGGGCCGGCTGAACGACGTGCACAATTGATGTGCATCGAACGCGGTGCACATCTCCACCGCTAGCCTAGCGTCTCCCTCGTCATCGGAAGACGCCCGTGACCGCGATCGCCGAATCCATTGCCGGCAACAGGCAGCGCACCCGCCCGCGCTTTGTGGCCGTGCTCGGCGTCTATTTCCTCATCCAGATCCTGATCCGCAGCTGGCAAGGCGGCGCGCTCGAAATGGACGAAGCCGAGCAGGTGTTCTATGCCCAGCAGCTCAGGCTGGGTTACGGCAGCCAGCCGCCGCTCTACACCTGGGTCCAGGCGCTCGTCTTCCACCTCATCGGCGTCAAGCACCTCGCGCTGGCGGTCACCAAGAACGTTTTCATGTTCATGCTGTACGCCAGCGTGTACCAGGCCGCGCGCCTGCTGATCGGCAGGCTCGGCGCGGCGGCGGTGTCCGCATCGCTCATCATGATCGTCACGCTGGGTTGGGAAGCGCAGATCGACCGCACGCATTCCATCCTCGCCACCGCGCTCGCCGCCGCCTCGCTGTGGTGCTATCTCGCGCTGCTGCGCGGGCCCGGCCCAGGCCGCCGCGCTTTGCTCGGTGCGCTCCTCGGGCTCGGCATGCTGTCCAAGTACAACTTCCTGATCTTCGCGCTCGGGCTCACGGGCGCCAGCCTGTTCGTGCCCGAGCACCGGCGCATCGTCTGGAGCAAGGATGTGTGGATCACGCCACTGGCGGGCTTGCTGGTCGTGCTGCCGCACGCTATCTGGTTCGTGGCGCAGGCCGGGCCCGCGAGCGCCGACACCTTGCGCAAGATGCACGAGGGCGCTTCGCCGGCTTACAGCGCCAACGTGCTGCAGGGGACGAAGCACCTCGCGCTGAGCGTCCTGTCCTTCATCACACCCTTGTGGGTACTGCTGGCTGTCGCATGGACGGGGCGCCAGCGGGGCCGCCCACGCCTGCTGTCACCCGAGGCGAGGATCTTCCTCTGGCTGTATGCCTGTGGCCTCGGCACGGTCGGGTTCTTGGTGCTGACCGGCGAGCTCGTGACCATCCAGAGCCGCTGGCTGCAGCCGCTGCTGTTCTCCTTCCCGCTGGCCTTCTTTGTGGTCTGCCCGCCGGCGTCGAAGGCGCTTTACCGTAACATGCTGGCGGCGCTGGCGGTGTTTGCCGTGGTGCTGATCGCGGCACTGGCGTTACGGCCGCTGGTCCAGTCCGGCCTGGGACGTCATCCGCGCATCCTGCAGCCCTATTCCGAGCTGGCGGCGGATATCCGGCAACGCTTCCCCGGCAGCGAGGCATTCGCGGTACAGGACCGCTTCGTGGCCGGCAACATGCGCCTGCAATTCAATGATCGCCGCGTCGTACTGGCGCACGAGGCCTGCGCACTGGCTGGCAAGGTGCTGCTGTTGTCGGGAGACGGCTTCGACGACAATCCGCGCCTGGCGATGCCGGCCTGCGCGAACATGCGTGTGATCGAACGGGGAACGATAGGCGGCCGGTCTGGCGGCCGCCCGAAGGAAACCGTGGACTTCGATTACCTGTGGGTCAGCATGGCGCCGCCATAGGGGCGCCATGCATCAGGCGCGGCGGCGCAGCGCCACCCCGGAAAGCAGCAGGCCGGACAGCAGCATCGCGTAGGTGTGCGGCTCCGGCACCGCGCTCATCATGTGCGGCGTGACGCTGACATCGTCGACCCAGGTGTAGGACGGATCGTTACGCGCATGAATCTCGAGCATTGCCACGCCGGAGGTCGCCAGGAGGGAGGAATAGCTGTGCTGAACAATCGTGTCGCGTGCCAGGAACTGGTCGTCGAGCAGCGCGCCGTTCCAGAACACCGCATATTCGCCGGCGCCGACTCCGGTACCGGTCCAGAAGCTGAGGTCGTACAGCTGGCCGGGCGTGGTCACGAGCTCCTGGCGCAAGAAAGCGCCGCTGCCGACGCTGTTCACACAGTTGGCGCCCACACACAGGGTAATCATGCGCGTTGCCGAGGGTGACATCCAGATGGAATGGAAGCCTGCAACCGTCCAGCTGTCCCTGCCTTCCTCGAAACTGGGGTTGCGGACGATATTTTGCGTCTCGGCCATTGCGCACGCGCTAGCGAAGGCGATGACGGCGGCGGTGAATGCTTGGCTCAACTTCATCGCTTACCTCATGGACGGTGGGTCGAATGGGGTCAGCGTAGTACGAGATGAAAAATTTATGATTATGCAAGCTCAACTGAGCAAGACGCGGCAGTTGAATCATCACAAGTTATCAGCGGGACAAGGTGGATACGGCAGGGCCGCAAACGAAAAAGCCGACGCACGAGGCATCGGCTCTCGAGAAACTGTGGTCGGAGTACAAGGATTCGAACCTTGGACCCTCTGGTCCCAAACCAGATGCGCTACCGGGCTGCGCTACACTCCGACGAGGACGAACATGATACCGGCTGGCGCGCCTGCCGTCAAGGCAGGCGGCGCGGCACGGCGGCCTGGCACACGCTCACTCTTCCTTCAATTGCAGGGCGCGGTCGTACAAGGCGTTCTTTTTCAGGCCCGTGATCTGGGCCGCCAGCCCAGCCGCCTGCTTCACGCTGCATTCGGCCAGCAGGATCCGCAGGATGCGGTCGGACTCCGCATCGGCCACTTCCGCGCCCGCCGGCGCGCCTTCCAGCAGCACGACGAACTCGCCGCGCTCGCGGTTGGCATCGCCCTTCAGCCACGCCACGGCCTCGCCCAGCGGGCAACGATGGACTTCCTCGAACAATTTGGTCAGCTCGCGCGCGAACACGATCTGGCGCGTCGGCTCGAACGCATCGGCCAGCGCCTGCACGCACTCGCCGATGCGATGCGGCGCTTCGTAGAACACCAGCGTGGCCGGCACCTGCGCCAGCTCGGCCAGGGCGCTCTCGCGCTGCTTCGGCTTGGCCGGCAGGAAGCCGACGAAATAAAAACGGTCGTGAACCAGCCCGGACGCCGACAGCGCAGTCACCGCGGCCGAGGCGCCCGGCAGCGGCAGCACCCGGTAGCCGGCGGCGCGCACCGCGTCGACGATGCGCGCGCCCGGGTCCGACACGGCCGGCGTGCCCGCATCCGACACCAGCGCCACGCGCGCGCCGGCCGCCAGGCGTTCGATCATCCGCTCGGCCACTTCGCGCTCGTTGTGCTGGTGTGCCGCCAGCAATTGCTTGTTCATGCCGAAGCGGCCCAGCAGCGCGCCGGTCTTGCGCGTGTCCTCGCACGCCACCACGTCCGCCAGCGCCAGCAGGTGCAGCGCGCGCAGCGTGATGTCGGTGACGTTGCCGATCGGTGTGGCCACCACGTACAGCGTCGCGGTAGGATAAGACTGCTGCGCCGCCTCATGCATCACGGGCAGGTTGGCGATCTGGCTGGGCTGGGTGTCACTCATGTCGGGATTCGGATGCATATCAATCGTCTGTGGCGCCTGTGCGCCGTGCTCATGCTGGCGCCACCGGGCGGTTGCGCGCAGGCATGCAGTGCGTCCGGCGGATTGTGCGCGCCGCCGCAGCCTAGCACAAGTACCCTGGCCGCGCTGCCATCGGTCGCTCGAGTCAGCGTCGCCGGCCAGCCGGTGCAGGACACGGCCGGCCAAACCCTTGCCCCCGCCGCGCCGGCCGCGGCCGTGCGCATCGCCCTGCTGATTCCCCTGCAGTCCCGGCGCTTCAGGCTGCCCGCCACCGCCGTACGCGACGGTTTCATGGCTGCCTGGGACCAGGAGCGCGACGGCGCCGAGGTCGAGCTCATCGCCACCGGCGACGACGTGAACGAGGTGCTGTCCGCCTATGAGCGCGCCGCGAGCACGCACGACATCGTGGTCGGGCCGCTGACCCGCCCCGCGCTCAACGCGATCGCGTCCGGCACCGTCACGCGCGCCACCATCGCCCTGAACCACCCCGACAGCGGCATCGCGCTGCCGCCGCTGATGCTGGCCATCGGCCTGTCGATCGAAGACGAGGCACGCCAGGTCGCGGAGTGGGCCGCGCGTGAGCATCCCGGCGGCCGCGCCCTGATCCTGTCCGGCCCCGAAGCGTGGCAACAACGCATGGCCCAGGCCTTCGAGCTGCGCTGGAGCGAACTGGGCCGCAACGGCCGCAGCGAAGAACTGGCGACGGACGGCGGCCAGGTCGACCCCGACGCCGTCGAGCTCGTGCGAACGCGGATGGAGGTCGATCCGCCCGAACTGATCTTCGCCGCCCTCGATGCCGGCCAGCTGCGCCGGGCACGCGCCCTGCTCGGCACCGCCATCCCCTGCTACGCCGCGTCGTCCGCCCATCCCGGCCGGACGGACGGCGGCGGCGTTGCCGAGCTCGACGGCCTGCGCCTGCTCGACTTGCCGTGGGAGGTGCAGCCCGGCCACGCGCCCGTGACGCGCTACCCGCGCTGGCTCAACAGCAGCCATGCGCTCGACATGGATCGCCTGTACGCGCTCGGCATCGACGCCTACCGCCTCGCCCGCGCCCTGGCGCGCGCTCCCGGCGCCGCGGTGGAGCTCGATGGCGTCACCGGCAAGCTGTCCGCCAGCCTCGCCGCGCCCGCTGCTTTCCGCCGCACCGAGGCCACCGTGGTCTACCGCGACGGCACTTTCCAGCCGCCGGAACCGGAGCGCTAGATGCGCCTTCCCGGCCTGTCGGCTCGGCAAGAGCAGGGCCAGCGCTGGGAACAGGCAGCCCGCGCCTGGCTCGAAGGCCATGGCCTGCGCCTGGTCGAACTCAACTTTCGTTGCCAAGGGGGCGAAATCGACCTGATAATGCGCCATGGCGCCACGCTCGTGTTCGTCGAAGTGCGCCAGCGCGCCGATCGCCGCCATGGTGGCGCGGCCGCCAGCATCAGTCCGGCCAAGGTCCGGCGCCTGCAACGCGCCGCCACCCTCTACCTGATGCGCTTCCCGCAGGTGCCGCCGTGCCGCTTCGACGTGGTCGCGATCGACGGCGACAAACTCGAATGGCTGCGCAATGCCATTGAAATGTAAGCAATTTTTTCCATCCTTGCCTGCCTTCAGCATCCCACTGCACTATAATTTCCGGTCATGAATACTCAACGCATCCTCGCTCACTTCCAGGAAAGTGCCGAACTGAAGCTCAAGTCGGCCAATGCCCTGACCCAACCGATTTCGCAGGCCGTCGAATTGATGTTCGCCGCCCTGTCCAACGGCAACAAAATTCTCGCCTGCGGCAATGGCGGCTCGGCAGCTGACTGCCAGCACTTTGCCGCCGAGCTGGTCGGCCGTTTCGAGCGCGAACGCTTCCCGCTGCCCGCGCTGGCCTTGACCACCGACACGTCGATCCTGACCGCCGTGGGCAATGATTACAGCTACAAGGATGTGTTCACCAAACAGGTGCAGGCCTTCGGCCAGGCCGGCGACATCCTGTTGGCCATTTCCACCTCCGGCAATTCGGCCAACGTGCTGGCGGCGGCGGAAGCGGCGCTGGAACGCGAAATGCGGATCGTTGCCCTGACCGGCAAGGACGGCGGCCAGCTTGCCAAGCTGCTCACCGATGCCGACGTCCACATCAACGTTCCGCACAGCCGCACCGCGCGCATCCAGGAAGTGCACCTGGTCGCGATTCACTGCATTTGCGACGGCATCGACGTCGCCCTATTCGGAGGAGATGAGGAATGATGAACGCCCGTTTGACGAGCACGCTCTCGAAAGCGATCCTGTGCGCCGCCCTGGCCGCCTCGCTGACCGGCTGCGTCGAAATGATGGTCGGCAGCGCCGTGGTCGGCGCGGTCGCCACCAATGACCGCCGCACGCTGGGCGCGCAGACCGAAGACAAGGCGATTGCCGTCAAAGGCGAAGTCCGCATCGCCAAGGCCGTCGGCGACGCCGGCCACGTCAACGTCACCAGCTACAACCGCAAGGTCCTGCTGACCGGCGAAGTGCGCGACGAAGCGATGAAGGCCCAGGCCGAGCGCGAAGTGCGCGCCATCGACAACGTGGTGAACGTCATCAACGAACTCGAGATCGCCGGCCCGTCGAGCTACACCTCGCGTTCCAGCGACGCCCTGATCACCACCAAGATCAAGGCCAGCCTGGTTGACAAGAAGACCATCTCGGCCACCTCGTTCAAGGTCGTCACCGAGCGCGGCAGCGTCTACCTGCTGGGCATCGTGACCCCGCGCGAAGGCAACGTCGCCTCGCAGGTCGCGGAAGGAGTGTCGGGCGTGCAACGCGTCGTCAAGATGTTCGAGTACATCAGCGAGGAAGACCTGAAAGCGATGCAGCCGCAGTCCGCGCAGGCCTCGAACACCGCGCTGTAAAACCTGTGCCGGGTGCAAGGACGGCGCCGGGCAGCAGGGCTATAATGAGCCTGTTGCCCGCCCCACCAAGATGACATCATGAACGCTTCCAAACGCTCCTGGATCAACTGGGCCGCCATCGGCGCGGCCGTCCTCATTATCGGCGGCATCGGCTACCAGACCCTCACCAAGACGGTCAAGGCGCCGGATGTCACCTTCATCAGCATCGACGGCCAGAAGATCAGCAGCGCCGACCTGCGCGGCAAAGTCGTCATGGTCAATTTCTGGGCCACTTCCTGCGCGACCTGCGTGAAGGAAATGCCGGCGATGGTCGACACCTATAACAAGTTCAAGAGCCAGGGCCTCGAGTTCGTCGCGGTGGCGATGAGCTACGACCGTCCCGACTACGTGCTCAATTACACCCAGACGCGCCAGCTGCCGTTCAAGGTGGCGCTCGATTCCGGTGGCGACCTGGCCAAGCAGTTCGGCGACGTGGCCATGACCCCGACCACCTTCGTGATCGGCAAGGATGGCGAGATTTTGAAGCGCTACGTCGGCGAACCGGAATTCCCGGCGCTGCACCAGCTGCTGCAGAAGGCGCTGACGGCCAAGGGCTGAGCGGCCAGGTCCCTTCACCAAACACCCCTGACCTGCCTCAACCCCGCCCCGATTCGATCGTCCAAGCTTGACGCATTCACACGCAGCGCCCGCACACCCATGCTTCGTCCAGGAGGCGCGATGCACATTCACTTGAGCCGCCCGCTGATTGCCGTCCCGCTGATGGCGCTGGCCGCGTGTTCCGCGCCGCGCCCGCAGCCCGCCGCGCCGGTCGTGATCCACTACCAGCACGTCGCCAACGTGCACGAGATCCGCTTCGCCGCCCCGCTCTCGCTGGCGCCGCACGCCACGCGCTACGTGATGCCCCGCATGCGCCAGGGCTTCTGGGCCATCTTCGTCCTGTGCAGCATGAACGTGCGCAGCGACCTCAAGCGCTTCTACTACGACGTCAACGACTTCCGCATCGACTATCCCGGCCGCGACGACGGCCCGCTGCGCCCCTTCAGCCTGCGCTACGACGACGCGCCCGACCTCAACACGCCGGCCGACACGCCCGTGCTGGCCGGCGCCATCGCCGCCGAATTGCAGAACGGCCCGTCCCGGCAAACCTTCGGCCCCGGCGCCTATCCCGCGCTCGATTACCGCATCGCCCTCTTCATCCCGCGCGGCCTCGACGACTACGCCGGCGACCAGCTCGCCCTGCGCTACCGCGGCCAGCGCGTGCTCATGCTCGGCAACGGCTACCCGCCCTTCGACATTCCCGTGGTTGGCGGCAACAGCGCGGGCGTCGCCGCGCAATGCCTGCCCTAGGCTCGAACAGGATCAGCGCCGCCCGCGCTTGTCCTGGCGTTTGCGCGTCGCCGCATTCTGCTGCTGCAGCAGCGAATCGACCCGCTCCGACGCCTCGCGGGCCAGCTCCTGCGCCAGCCCGACGCTCGGAAAATATTCCGGCAGCCGATAACCCAGCCACGCATACGCAGAATACATGCGGCAGGTATCCTCGACCTCCTGCAGGTTCTGCCAGAACAGCGATTGCGGATGCGGCTGCAGCGGGGTCGCCTTCTTCTTCGCCAGCGACAGCGCCCAGTGCTCCCACGCGCTCTGCAACACCGGCACGCGCGTCGACACCGGCACCAGCGACAAGGTGAATTTTTCCGCCACCGACAGCGGCAGCGCGTCGAGCCATTCCGCGCGCTCGTTCTGCTCCTCGGTAATCTTCGGAAAGAAAAAGCCGTCCGGCACATCGATATTGTGGACGAAGCGCCGCAGCAACTTGAGCAGCGACGTCTCGCCCGTCACCGCCGCGATCCGGTGCAATTGCTCCAGTGACGGCGCCACCGCGAACCCGGTGGCCGGCACCGGCGGCACCTTTTCCTTCAGCAGGGCGCGCATGATCTCGTGCGTGTCGTCGTCGTAGCCGGCCACGAAGCCCTCCTCGTGCACGCCGAAGCGTCCGGCGCGGCCGGCGATCTGCTTGGCCAGCGCCGCCGAGATCTCTTCCTCCTCGACGCCGTTGTACTTGACCGCGGTGGTCATCACGATGCGCTGGATCGGCAGGTTCAGCCCCATCGCCAGCGCATCGGTGCCCACCACGACGTCCGCCTGCCCATCGCGGAAACGCGCCGCCTGCGCCCGCCTCACCTCGGGCGACAGGTTGCCGTACACGGTCGCCACCGACAGCCCCAGCTCGGTCACCATATCGCGCCACATCAGCACCTCGCGCCGCGAGAACGCGATGATGGCGTCGCCGCGCCGCACATTGCGCAGCTTGCGCACCGCGCCCGCTTCCATCGACAGCGGCGCCTTGCGCTTGAGCACATGCACTTCGAGCGCGCATTCCAGTCGCGCCGCCAGCGCCTCGATCGCGCGCCGCGCTTCCGGCGCCCCGACCAGGTAGACCACCTGCGCCGGCGCGCCGCACACCGCCGCCGTCCATGCCGCCCCGCGGTCGCGGTCGGACAGCATCTGGATCTCGTCGATCACCGCCACTTCCACGGCCGTGCGCGTGTCGAGCATTTCGACCGTGCTGGCCACGTGGGTCGCACCCTCGGCGATACGCCGCTCCTCGCCCGTGACCAGGCTGACCTTCAGCTCGGTGCCATGCGGCCGCGCATCCACCAGGCGCTCGTAGTTCTCCAGCGCAAGCAAGCGCAATGGCGCCAGGTACACGCCGCTGGCCGCATGCGCCAGCGCCTCCATCGCCTTGTGCGTCTTGCCGGAATTCGTCGGCCCCAGCAAGGCGATGAAGCGGCGCTGCATCTTGCGCGCTACATCGAAGCTGTCCGGATACTCGGCCAGGTTGATGCTTTCCTTGGTGCGCGCCGCGTGCCGTTCTTCTTGCTCGCGCTCCAGCGCGTGGCTGACGCGCTGGGCGATACGGTCGAACACATGCTCGGCCGGTTCGGACGTTTCCAGCTCATCCAGCACGTGCAGGAACAGCATCGGATCGAAGCCGTACTCGTCGGCCTGTTCCGCGATTTCCGCGACGAACTCCTGTGCCTGCTGCTCCAGGTCCGCGATATCGCGCGGGCTGGCGCGTTCCTCGATCAGCTGGCGCCGCGCCTGCAGGTCCAGCTTGCGCCATTTGCTCGGCTTGGCAAGAACCCCGCGGCTGGGCACGAGCTTGAACGGCACGCGCAGGCCTTCGTAACGGACCTCGCCGTGCACGCGCACGAACACCCGGCCCTCCATCCTGAGCAGTTCCATGCCGCGCGCGGCCAGGTCCAGTTCGCGTTCGAGCAGGGCATCGTCGTCGCTGGTGCCGTCCTGTTCTTCCTGATTGCGTGAATAAGTCATGTTGCCTTGATACGGATACGTTGCCAGCACTATATCCGTTCAAAGCCCACGCACGGTAGCCTTCCGGGTGTCACAGCTTCGTTTCAAGGCGCACGGTAATGCGCGAATACGCCGCGCTATTGGTATCCAGGCGAGAAAGCTCGGATCCGCTCAGGTATTCGTTGATGCGCGTGCTCCGTCCCGGGAATGTCGTATCCAGATTCATCACCAGCCGGGTCGCCGGATTGAATCGCCAGCTGCCGTTGAGATTCAGCGTGGATTTCCTCGACTGATACACGCGTTCGCTTACATCGTTGCGCACCCAGTCCGCAGGCAGGAAGCTCGTTTCGACACCCAGTTTCAAAGGCGAGCCCGATACCGAGTAACTGCCACCCAGCTTGAAACGCCATGGAAACTGATCGGTAATGTGATTGTCCGGTCCGCGTACGGCGCTCAATTCGGAATGGGCGAATCCAAGACTGCCGTGCAATTCACCGTTCTCGACGGCTTTCGCAATATCCTTGCCGCTGACCCGTGCCTCCAGGTCGATGCCGCGAACCTTCGCCTCGCCCAGATTGGACGGACGCGACAGATAGCGCGGCGCCGTCGCCCACGCCACATTGGCGAGAACGAGTTCGCGGCCCACCTTATTCCGGATATCGCGCGAATAGACTTCGGCGCGCAGATCGCTGGCCGCGCCGATCCCATGCGAATACGACAGGTTCAGGCCAAGCGCGCGCTCCGGTTGCAACTTTGGATTGCCCGCGCTGTCCGCGGTATCGATCGTATTGGCCCCGCACGGCCTGTTGGCCGGGCAGGCGGCAAAGGGGTTGATCCACGGATGCAGCAGCATGTCGTCGGCAAACGGCGGCTGGAAGCTGCGCGCGACCGACAGCCTCAGCTGCCGCTTGCTATTACCGTCGATCTTCTTCGACACATGCACCGACGGCGACCACATGGTGAATCGGGCTTCGCTGCGGACCGGCCCCTCATTGAATTCGTGCTTGCGCTGTTCGACCGACGCACCGACATTGACGGCCAGGCCCTTGTCGATTTTCCACTCGTCCTGCGCGAACAACTGCTTCATATCGTGCCGATAAGCGACGTCGCTACCGAATACTGCCGCACTCAGGTCGGGAACGCCGTCGACGGCATCGGAATAGGTCCGGTCCACGTGATTGCGGGTCCATTTGGCGCCTGCCGCAATGGCATGTCCGCCTTCGAGTTCGGTATTGAAGTCGGCCGTGAAGAAGCGGTTGCTCGATTTCCTCTCGTCGCCATGCGTACGCAAGCGCGCGACCGATGGCGTCCAGTTCTCCCAACGTGTCGAATCATTGTCGGTGCGGCCCTTGTTCGCATTGAGCTTCACAACGAGGGTACTGTTCGAATCGATCTTCCAGTTCCAGCGCACCGGCAGCGAAAACGACGTCAGCGGCCGCTTGCTGTGCGTGTGGGAAGCCATGTCGTTCCCGTTTATCCAGCGGCGCTGCTCCGTGTAATCGCCCACGAGACGAAAAACACCTACGTCAGGACTGACGCTCAATTTATTGTTGGCGTCGATTTTCCAACTAATTTCACCGCTGCCCAGCAGGGTTTGCATCGCCGAGGTCGACGAAGTCGTCCCCGAATATTGCAACACCGGCGCGCCCTGCGCATCGATACGCGCATCGGAATAGCGGCTGGCAGCCGGCTGCGGCTTATTGCCCGCGATGAGATTCACGTTAAATGAAATCGGACTGCTGGATGGAAGCTGGTTGCTGGACAAGGCAATATCGCCGCCGAGCCTGCCATCGGTGCCGACGCCGCTCGCGATCAGCTGCGTATATACGGTGGGTTCGACTTTTTTTCGAATGATGTTGATGGTGCCGGCGATACCGACCGGGCCGGTCGCGGCAGTCGTCGACTTGATGATCTCGATGCGTTCGATCTGCGTCAGGTCCGCGGCCAGCGCATCCCCGCCCAACGGCGGCATGCCGTCAACCAGGATCTGCGTATAACCGGGCAAGCCGAGCAAACCGATCTTGCCATCCTTGCCGACGCTGACCGCCGGCTCGCGCCGCAGCAGATCCGCGACGTTTTGCACGCCACTTTCGGCGATGCGCTGCTTTCCGATGATGATCTTCCCGGCGACGAAATCACGTTCCGATTCGATATCCGTCTTACTGCCGTTGACGACGACTTTTGCGGGCGGTGTTCCCTGGATTTGAGCCTGTGCGAGGGTGGGGAAAAGGGTGAGGAGACAGATTATTTTTTTATGCATCCAGCGATTTTCCGATACACGTCATTACATGTAAAGACAACAAGCCGCATCGATCCATGGCAAAGTGTTAGCTTGTGTAATCGTTGTGGACAAGCCAGAAAATGAACAAGGTATTGATCGTTACCGGAGCGAGCCGCGGCATCGGCGCCGCGGTCGCGCGGCAAGCGGCGGCTGCAGGCTATGCCGTCGCAGTCAATTACGTCCGTGACCAGCTTGCGGCCGAGGCCGTGGTCGCATCGATCCGCGCCGGCGGGGGCACCGCGCTCGCCGTGCAGGCGAACGTGGGCGACGAGGCCGAGGTGCAGCGCATGTTCGCAACGGTCGAAGAACAACTCGGCCCGCTCACCGCGCTGGTGAACAACGCCGCCATCACCGGCCCGCTGCGCGACTTCGTCAGCACCGATCCCGCGACCATCGAGGAAGTCTTCCGCATCAACGTCTACGGCACCATGCATTGCGCACGCGCCGCGCTGCATGCATTCCGCCGCAACAGTACAAAGGGCGTGATCGTCAACGTGTCCTCGGTCGCGGTCTCGACCGGCAGCCCGCAGGAATGGGTGCACTACGCCGCCAGCAAAGGCGCCATCGACTCGTTCACCCTCGGTTTGAGCCGCGAACTGGCGGCCGAAGGAATCCGTGTCTGCGGCGTCGCGCCCGGTATCACGTCCACCGACCTCCATGCAACCGCGGGCGCACCCGGCCGCGCCGAACGCTACGCGCAGAAAGTGCCGATGCAACGCCCGGCCACACCGGAAGAAATCGCCGAACCGATCGTCTGGCTGCTGTCGCCGGCCGCGTCCTATTTCACCGGCACCACGCTGCGCTGCGCCGGCGGTTTATAGGCCTGCTATTGGCCGTGTTCCGGCAATAGCAAGAAAGCCGTACGCAATCTCCTACCAACTGGAACGGGCGCTTCCTATATCGGGCAGCGCCGCATGCCCGCACTATCGGCATTCCCAGGCACGAAGGAGATGACAAATGAAGACCTACCAAACCTTGATGCTCGGTAGCATCACGGCCCTGGCTTTGGCGGCCTGCAGTTCGACGGGCACCGACAGCGGCAGCACTACCGACAATACCAGCGGATCGTCGATGAGCAGCGGCACGACCAGCGGCTCGTCGACCAGCGATACCACGACGCGTCCCGCGACGAACGCGACCACGCCGCCCACCGGCGTCGACACAAACCGTAATTATCCGCCGCCAACCGATCCAACCCCGACTGACCCGACCAGGCAGTGAAGATTCAAGAGCGCAGGCGGGCCGGATTCGGCCCGTTTGCACACCAGCTCAAGCAGTGCAAAGTTTTGTGAATAGCGCACGTCCCACCGGGCAAAGGAGTAGGCTGAATCTGCCATATGAATTCCGCTTCCAACATTTCGAGCGTCCCACGCTCGCTTGTTACCAAGCACGAAAAGGAGGAAGAAATGAAGACCTACCAGACTTTGCTATTCGCCTGCGTCGCAGCCTTGGGACTGGCGGCATGCAGCTCCCTCGACACCACGGACTACAGCAGCGGCTCATCCATGAGCCAAGGCAAGACCGGAAGCAGCGGTGACGCCAGCGACGATTCGATCAACGCGAACATGGCGGTCGGCACGCCGGCGAATGCAGAAATCAGCCGCGGCAACCACAACGAAGACTCCATGCCGTCGCAGCAACAATAAAGCTAGTCTTCGGAACCGCGGGCGCAATAGACGGCTTCGTCCAGTTCGCCTTCCATGCGCGCCACGGTGGCTGCGACCGCCAGGTTTGCGCTGGCGCTGGCCACCGTGCGCGTCATGTCGAGCAGGCGATCGAACGGCAGCACGAAACCGACTACCAGCGCCGTCTGGTCGACACCGGTACCGACGGCGGCCAGCACGGCCGCCAGCATGAATAGCGAAGCCGACGGCACCGGCGCGGTGCCGAAGGCCGCCAGCGTCGCCGTCAGCAGCACGATCAGGTAGCTGGCGGGTGCGATCTCGACGCCCAGCGCCTGCAGGCTGAACATGCTGAGCAGGCCCACATACATCGCGGTGCCATCCTTGCCGATCGCCGCCCCGAGCGGGAGCACGGTCATGAACACCGGTTTGTTGATGCCGAGCTTGTCCTGCGCCACCCGCATCGCCACCGGCAGCGTGGCCGAGCTGGATGCGGTCGAGAACGCCACCATCAGCGCATCGGGAATCCCGCGCAGGAAGGGCATGAGCTTGAGCCGCGCCACCAGGCGGATCAGCAGGCCGTGCACCAGCAGCACCTGCAATGCCGAGCCGATCACCACGCACAGCGCCAGCCAGCCGACGTTGACGAACACCGAGGCGCCATTGGCGGCGATGGAATTGGCGATCAGCGCGAACACGCCGAACGGCGTCGCTTCCATTACGATCGTGACGATCCGCAGCATCACGGCCGAGGCCGATTGGAAGAAGTCGGCCAGCGAACGTCCTGCTTCGCCGGCAGTGATGGTGCCGATGCCGAGCAGGATCGCGACAAAAATAATCGCCAGCATATCGCCCTTGGCCAGTGCGTCGACCACGTTGAGCGGCACGATGCCAATCAATTGTTCGGCCACGGATTTGGTCGCGCCCAGCGCCTTCGGGACCGCGCCGCCCAGGTTCGCGCCGACGCCGGGATGAAGCAGCGTGCCCACCGCCATGCCGATCGATACCGCGACCACGGTGGTGCACAGGAACAGGAGGATCGTTCGGCCGCCCAAGGAACCGAGCCGCTTCGGATCGCCCAGCGAAGTTACCCCCGCCGTGATCGTGACGAACACAATCGGCGCGACCAGCATCTTGATGAGGCGGACGAAAATATCACCGAGAAAGGCGACCTGTGGTGCGAACGAGGGCCACGCCAGTCCGACGAGCACGCCCAGCGCCAGGCCCGCCAGCACACGCTTCCACAGGGGAATCGCGAACCAGCCGCGCAGCAAGGTTCGGCGAGCATTCGGTTGGGTAGCGGCGGAAGTGTTCGGCATCGTGATCCTGTTAAATGTCTGTAGCACAATGTTGAGCTACAGACATTCTGGACGATGCCGGGCGGTAGCGTCAATCACGCTGCCGAATGAGCAGGCAGGCAGGACGGCCTGCGCAGGAATCAGGCGCCTTCGACGCCCGCGTTATGCGCCTGCTGGTCCGCGTGATACGACGAGCGCACCATCGCGCCGACCGCCGCGTGCACGAAGCCCATCTCGTAGGCCTTCTCTTCGAACATCTTGAAAGTGTCCGGGTGCACGTAGCGGCGCACCGGCAAGTGCGAGTTCGACGGCGCCAGGTACTGGCCGATGGTCAGCATGTCGATGTCGTGCTCGCGCATGTCGCGCATCACCTCGAGGATTTCCTCGTCGGTCTCGCCCAGGCCCACCATCAGGCCCGACTTGGTCACGGCCGACGGATACATCTTCTTGAAATCGCGCAGCAGTTCGAGCGAGTGCTTGTAATCGGCGCCCGGTCGCGCTTCCTTGTACAGGCGCGGCACGGTTTCGAGGTTGTGGTTCATCACGTCCGGCAAGCCGTCGGCGAAGATATTCAGCGCTTTTTCCAGGCGGCCGCGGAAGTCCGGCACCAGTACTTCGATCTTGGTGTTGGGCGACAGTTCGCGCGTCCTGGTGATGCAGTTGACGAAGTGGCCGGCGCCGCCGTCGCGCAGGTCGTCGCGGTCGACCGAGGTGATGACCACGTAGGACAGGCGCAGCGCGGCGATGGTCTTGGCCAGGTTGCCCGGCTCGTTATCGTCCAGCGGGTCAGGACGGCCGTGGCCGACGTCGCAGAACGGGCAGCGGCGCGTGCACTTGTCGCCCATGATCATGAAGGTCGCGGTGCCCTTGCCGAAGCACTCGCCGATGTTCGGGCAGCTCGCCTCCTCGCACACCGTCACCAGGTTGTTGGCGCGCAGGATGTCCTTGATCTCGTAGAAGCGCGACGAGCGGGTCGCGGCCTTCACGCGGATCCAGTCCGGTTTCTTCAGGCGTTCGGCTTGCTCCACCGGCACGATCTTGATCGGAATGCGCGAGGTCTTGCTGGCGCCCTTCTGCTTTTCGCTCGGGTTGTAGGCTGCGGGGGTAGCGATGCCGGTATCGGTTTCGGAAGTCATGGGGTTATGCCCGCACAGGGCTTTCGATCAGTTGTTCGGCTGGCGCCGGATCGGCAGCCAGGTGGCGCACCAGCGCCTGGGCCAGCGCGTGCTGGACGTCGGCCAGCGGCGCTTCCACGCCCATCGTGTGCATGTCGACCGTGGCCAGGCCCTCATAACCGCAGGGGTTGATCCACGAGAACGGGGACAGGTCCATCGCGACATTCAGCGACACGCCATGGTAGGTGCAGCCGTTGCCGCGCACCTTGAGGCCAAGCGCGGCGATCTTGGCGCCCTTGCGCGCGCCGCTCGCGATGTAGATGCCGGGTGCGCCGGCAATGCGTTCACCGTCGAGATTATACGCCGCCAGCACATCGATCACCGCCTGCTCGATCCTTTGCACGAACTGGCGCGCGTACAGCTTGCCGGCCGGCTTCTGGCGGCGCAGGTCCATCAGCAGGTAGATCACGACCTGGCCGGGGCCGTGGTAGGTGACTTCACCGCCGCGGTCGGTCTGCACCACGGGGATGCCATGCGGCGCCAGCACGTGCGCGCGGTCGGCGCCCAGGCCCAGCGTGTACACCGGCGGGTGCTCGACGATCCACAACTCGTCGGCGTCGCCCGGCGTGCGCGCGTCCGTGAACGCACGCATGGCGGCAAACGTCGGCTCGTAGTCGGCGCGGCCCAGCTCGCGGATCACCGGGCTGGCGGGGCGGGTTGCTGGCATGGGAATGTCGGTAGGGAAATGAAACAGCCCCGTCATTATAAGCCAGCGCCGCGATCCCCGCCTTGAACCAGGCTGGTTTACAGCACCATCTTGACCATCGGGTGCTTCGACAGCGCCCGGTAGATGTCATCCAGCTGCTCGCGGCTGGTGGCGCGCACGATCACGGTCAGGCCGGTGTAGTTGCCCTTGGCCGAAGGACGCGAGGTCATCTTGCCTTCGTGGAAAGTCGGGTCCAGCTCGACGATCACCCGGCCGATGGTGGGGGCGAACTCGTCGTGCGCCGGGCCCATCACCTTGATCGGGAAGTCGCTCGGGTATTCGATGAGGGATTCGTTCGGGTCCATGCCATTATTTCCTATTCAAGAGTGCATTGTAGCCAATGTGGGGACGATTGGCCGGGACGCAAGCGCAGCGCCCGTCTCCGGCTTTCGGGCATAATTGCCGCTTCAGAAACGCGGAGGAATGTCCATGGTTCAGGAAGATCGCCACACGCTCGGCAAGGTCGCGCAAGTCACGCTGCTGTTTTGGATCGCCAAGATCGCTGCCACCACCTTAGGGGAAACGGCCGGCGATGCGGTCACCATGTCGATGAACCTGGGCTATCTGGTCGGGACCGCAATTTTCGCGGCAGTATTTTTCGCGGCGGTGACGGCGCAGATCGCGGCGAAGCGTTTCCATCCCTCGCTGTTCTGGCTGGTGATCGTGGCGACCACCACGGTCGGCACCACGCTGGCCGACTTCTGCGACCGCTCGCTCGGGATCGGCTATGCCGGCGGCTCGACCATCCTGGTGCTGCTGCTGGCCGGTTCGCTGGCGTGGTGGCGGGCGGCACTTGGGTCGGTGTCGATCGAGCGTATCGACTCGCGCAAGGCCGAAATGTTCTACTGGATGACGATCCTGTTCTCGCAAACCCTGGGGACGGCGCTGGGCGACTGGTTCGCGGACCCGGAGACCGGGCTGGGACTCGGCTACCAGGGCAGCGCGCTGGTCTTCGGCGCGGCGCTGGCCGTGATCGCCGGGCTGTACCTGTGGACCAAGGTGTCGCACACGGCGCTGTTCTGGGCCGCCTTCATCCTTACCCGTCCACTCGGTGCCACGGTCGGCGATTTCCTCGACAAGCCTGTCGCCAACGGTGGCCTCGCGCTCAGCCGTTACTCGGCATCGGCATGGCTGGCCGCCGTGATCGTGACTTATATCCTGTTCGTACCGCAAAGGGCGGAGCGGCTGGCGCCGGCTGATTGAGCATAGGTTCCACCGGAGCCACGGCTACCCGCCGGTCCGCTTCGGATCATGCCCATGCTTTTTCAGCTCCCCCATCACCAGGTC
Source organism: Pseudomonadota bacterium (assembly GCA_023389425.1). Lineage (GTDB taxonomy): Bacteria > Pseudomonadota > Gammaproteobacteria > Burkholderiales > Burkholderiaceae_D > Telluria. The sequence continues at coordinate 19,664 of JAEWEK010000077.1, forward strand.
GCAATGGTCGCCCTGCACCTCGATCACGCCCTCCTTGACGGTGCCGCCGGAGCCGCAAGCCGTGCGCAGCTGCTTGCCCAGCAGGGCGAGCGCTACCAGATCGAGCGCCAGTCCCTTGACGAGCGTGACGGTCTTGCCGCCGCGCCCCTTGCTCTGGCGCGACACCCGCACCACGCCATCGCCCGCCGGCGCGGCCTTTTTCTGGCAGGTACATTCCGACACCGGCTGCCGGCATCCAGGACACATGCGCCCGCCATCGGTGGAATAGACGAGGCCGCCGTTCGCGCTTTTCATTGTTGACCCGGGAAGTGGAGATGCCCGAGTTTACCAGCCCGCCGGATCGATCGGCGGCGCCACTGGCGCAAAAAAAATGGCCGGCTGCTGGAGCCGGCCAAAACTATTCGGAGGAATAGCGGGACAAATCGAAACCCGGAGAGAAGGTGACGGACAAGACGTGAGGGCATTGCGCCGCGGCCACTAAATCTTGCACATCACTGCGTGTTCCGATGATGCCACTGTATCCAAGCGCATTCCCGGCTGCCATCGACTTGAGACGAACTGCGATTTTGGCGGCCTGGAATGCGTAATTACGCGACAGACTTACTGTTCCTGCTTGCGCTGGTCCTCGTGGTGACGGCGCTCGACGTCGCGGTGCGCTTGCGGCTGCGCTTGCGGCGGCGGTGCGGGTCGCTCCGCCTGCGGCATCACCGGGCGCGGCGCCGGCATCGGCTGGTATTGCTGGACGACCGGGGGCGGGGCCTGCATCGGCTGCTGGCGCGGGACCACCGGGGCGGGCGCCGGAATCGGCTGCACCGGCTGCGACAGCTGGGCGGGCGGCTGGAACTGCGCCGGAGCGGGCGCCTGCATTTGCTCGCGACGGCGCTCGAACCGCTCGCCCGGCGTGCCGGCAGCGCCGACCTGGCGCCGTTCGTCGTCGAAGCGGCGGCGATCCTGCCATTGCTGCTGCGGCGCCTGCTGGACCGGCGCCGCTGCCGGCACTGGCTGCGGTTGCTGCTGCGGTACCGAGGGCGCGGTCAGCACCGGCATCTGCTGGCGGCCGTCGTCGGCGCGGCGGTCGCGTTGCCATTGCTGCGGCATCGGCTGCGCCGGCGCGGCCTGCTGCGGCGCGCTCATCGCGGGCATCGGACGATCGCCGCGATCCTGGCGCTCGCGCCACTGCTGCGGCGCCTGCTGCGCGGGACGCTGGTCGGCACGCGGCATCGACGGCGCCGTCAGCACCTGGTTCGGCTGCTGGCCGTTCCAGTTGCGCTGCTCGTAAGCGCCACGCTGGCCGCCACGCTCGCGCACATAGGCCGGCGCGGCCGGCGGCGCCACATTCTGCAGCGCGCGGTTGATGCCCGGCGGCAGGCTGGTGCGCGGCACATTGCTCACCTGCACCCGGCCGTGCTGGCCGAACTGCTCCTGCGGCACCACGGTCAGGCCGCGCCGTTCGTCCTGGCGGCGGCGCGAGTCGGGCCGCACGTCGACGTTCAGGCGGCGCAGGCGGTCATCGTTCACGTGATACGAGGGCATGTAGCGGTCATGCGGCGTCAGCGGATACCAGCCGCGCCCCGCCATCGGACGGTTGTTGCGGTCGAAGCGCCAGTTGTCGCCGCCGACCCAGCCCACCAGCGCCGGCGACCACACCGGATGACGGTCGCGGTGCCCCGGCACCCAGCCCCAGCGGTTCTGCACGAACACCCAGCGGCCATAGTGGAAGGGCGCGTAGCCCCACGGCGCGTTGTCGACCCAGGTCCAGCCCCATGGGTCGACCCAGACCCAGCTGCCGTCGCTGTACGGCGCCCAGCCGGCCGCGACCGAACTCGGGAACCACAGCGGACCGTACTCCGGGTCGCTCTGCCAGTTGCCGTAGCGGTCGAGGTCGGCGTAGCCGGTCATGTCCGGGCTGACGTATTGGGTGGCGACGGCGCTGTCCACGGCGCGGTCGCGCGCCAGCGACCAGTCGTCGAATTCGTCGCGGCTGGCGATGAAGGTGCGCACGTCGTCGTCACGCAGGTCGGCGCGCTTGCCGGTGCGCAGCAGCAGGTTGGCGCCGCTGCCTTCGACCCGCGCGGCGCCGTCGATCACGGTGACGCTGCTGGTGTCGGCAATGCGCTCGGCGTCGACGCGGATGCGGCCCGGCTCCTGCAGCGTGACGCGGCCTTCCGGCGTGCTCAGCTCGAAACCGGCCAGCATGCCGGGATCGATGATGCGGATATTGGCGCTGCCGTAGTGCAGGCGCAGGCGCAGGTTGGCGTCGTCCAGCTGCAGCACTTCCAGCGAGCTGTCGCCGTCGAGGCGGATGAAGGCGCCGCCGACCTGCAGCTCGGTGCGCGCGCCGCGGGCGGTGCTGATCATCTCGCCCGAGGTCACCGGCCAGTTGACCTGCGCGGCCATGTTGTCGCCGCCGTCCATGCTGATGCCGACCGGCCCCTGCGTCAGCGCCACGCGGCCGACCAGCGACGGGGGATCGTCCGCCAGCGCGGACGCGGAGACGCCGGCAAAGGCCAGCATGAGTAAGGTTTTCAGCAATCGGGTACGCATCACATCGGCTCCAGGAGAAAGGGGGACCACCGCACAGTGATTACAACGCACGTGTCCTTACGCGGACTACGTGAGTTACAGAAAGTTGCATCTGATCCGCTACCGTTACGCGGATGCAGCTCAGGCGGCGTGGCCGCGCTTGACGAAGAACAGCAGGGCCCCGACCACCACCAGCACGCCGCCGAAGAAACGGTTCTGCAGCTTGACCGCATGCGGGTCGCGGAAGAAGCGCTGCATCGACGAGGCCAGGAAAGCGTAGCAATGCATGACGATGGTATCGATGGTCATCATGGTCAGGCCGAGGATCACCAGCTGCGGCAGCAGGTCGCGGCCCTTCTCGATGAAGCCGGGCAGGACGGCGACCATGAAGATGATGCCTTTGGG
>JAEWEK010000244.1 GCA_023389425.1 Pseudomonadota bacterium
GGTACATGAAGGGCAAGCCGGCCAGACCGCACAGCGCCTGCAGGTTGCGCAGCTTCGCGGGCGACAGCCGCAGGCGCAAGCCGGTGTCGACGATCGTGCGCAGTACCGAGGCGATCAGCAGCAGGGGCAGCGCCGCGGCCACGCCGACCAGCGGCGCCGTCCAGCGGCAGCCCGAATACCATGCCATCATCATGGCGGGCGGCACCAGCACGAACCAGCCCATCGGGTTGGCGATGCTGCGTTCGGCCACGCGCGCGACCAGCAAGGTGCGCCGCGTGGCCGGCAGTGTCACCAGCCATTCGAGATCGCCGTCCGTGTTCGCCAGCTCGCGGCTGCCCAGCGGCACAAGGAAGCTCACCAGCAGCAACAGCGACAGCTGCATGGCCACCGCGCGCGACAAGGGCGCGCCGATTCCATGCGTGGCGAGTTCCCGGGCGGCCAGGTCCTGGCCGCGGTGGTCGCGCACATTCATTGTCGCGCACGCGCTGCCGGGCGACACCGCGCACTGCATGTGCAGCAGCGACTGGCGCGACATGGTGACGGCGGTGAGGAACATGCAGGCCACGATCACGAAGGCGAGCAGGCCGCCCGCCTTGCCCTTGCCCATGGTGGCGGTGCGCACGCCGTCCTTGCGCTTCCTGCGCAGGCGCATCGTCAACGCCATGTTCGCCAGCCGGCGCAGACGCAGGCAGGACAGCAGCCAGACCGCGCGCAGCGGGCTCACCGCCATCATTGGCTGTGCTCCCCTGCCTCGTCGGTCAGCTTGAGGAAGATTTCTTCCAGCGAGCCTGTGGCGGCGGAAGCCGTGCGGATCTCGTCCGTGCTGCCGGTGGCGACCAGCGCGCCGCGGTGGATGATGCCGACCCGGTCGCACAGCTTCTCGGCCATGTCGAGCAGGTGGGTCGACACGAAGATGGTGGTGCCGCGCGCGGCCTCGGCCAGCAGCCGCTCCTGCACGTCGCGCGAGGAACGCGGATCGAGGCCGTTGATCGGTTCGTCCAGGATCAGCACGGCCGGCGCGTGGATCAGCGCGCAGGCCAGGCCGAGTTTCTTCTTCATCCCGAGCGAGTAGTTGACCGCGAATTCCTCGGCCGCCTCGTCGAGCGCGAACTCGGCCAGCATGCGTTCGGTGCGCCGGGCCGCCTCGGCTTTCGGATAACCGTGCATCTCGGCGACGAACTGGAGGATCTCGCGGCCGCGCAGGAAATCGTAGAACACCGGATTGTCCGGCAGGTAGCCGACGCGCCGCTTCACCTCGGTCGCATCGAGATGGCAATCCTTGCCGTCGATGAGGACTCGGCCGGCGCTGGGCACCAGGATCCCCATCATCATGCGGATGGTGGTGGTCTTGCCGGCGCCGTTCGGGCCCAGGAAACCGAACACCTCGCCGCGGCGCACCGTCAGCGACAGCGGCTTGACGGCCTCGAACGTGCCGTAATGCTTTTCCAACGCTTGAAATTCAATCACTCGGCGACCTCGTTGTGGCGACGGCCTTCATTCTAGCCGCCGGGCGATTGCGGAAGCTATCGAAAACTATCCGCGTTCGGCTTCGTCGAGCGCCAGCCTGAGTTCCTTGCGCTTCTTCGCCTCGCTGAAGCGGCGCTGCTCGTCCGGCGTGGACGGCGCCAGTTGCGGCACCTCGACCGGATTGCGCTGGTCGTCCACCGCCACCATCGTGAAGAAGCAGCTGTTCACGTGGCGCACGGCCTGGGTGCGGATGTCCTCGGCCACCACCTTGATGCCGACTTCCATCGAGCTGCGCCCGGTATGGTTGACCGAGGCGAGGAATGTCACCAGCTCGCCCACGTGGACGGGCTGGCGGAAGGTGACGCGGTCGACGCTCATCGTGACCACGTAGCGCCCGGCGTAGCGGCTGGCGCAGGCATAAGCCACCTGGTCGAGCAGTTTGAGGATGGTGCCGCCATGGACGTTGCCGGCGAAGTTGGCGGTGTCGGGCGTCATCAGGACGGTCATGGTCAGCTGGTGGTTGGGCAGGTTCAAGCAAAGCTCCGTTGGCGATGAGTGTCGGGATGACATTAGCACAGCCTGGCGGCGGCTGCTGACTACTGCGAGGGCGTGACGTCCGCATGCTCCATCACGTGCACCTGGAGCTTGCGGCTCTTCCAGAACATGCCGTTGACCCGCGTGGCCAGCGTGCGCAGCGCTTCCGCCGGCTCGTCCTTGAAGCTGGCCAGCACCGCCGGATGCGAACCGTCGCCCGGCATGTGCTGGATCGCGTCGTAGGGCGGGAACCCGTACTTGACCAGGAAGTCCCTGATCGCCTCGTCCGTCGCATCGGGGTCGACATCGGTCATCCAGATTGCGGCCATGTTCGGTCTCCTGTTAGCAGCTGGGTCGGAAGGGCTACAATTGATATTCCAGCCACCAGCTTACCCAAAGACCGCATGATCCGCTTTTCTCCGTTCCGATACGCCGCCTGCGCCGCGGCGGTCCTGGCCTTCACGGCTCCGTCCTTCGCTGCGCCGGCCGCATCGCAAGCCGTGGTGCGGGAAGCGCCGCTGCGCGCCCACCTCGCCTTCCTCGCCGATGACCTGCTCGAAGGCCGCGGCACCGGCCAGCGCGGCGGCGCCATCGCGGTGCGCTACCTGGAGGCGCAGGCCGCGGCCATCGGCCTGAAGCCGGCCAACGGCAACAGCTACCGGCAGGCCGTGCGCATGGTCGGCGAAAAGACGCTGCCCGGCAGCGCGATCAGCTTCAATGTCGGCGGGAAGACGCTGTCGCCGCAATTGGGCACGGATACCGTTTTCGCCAACGCCAACGGCAATACCGAAACCACCTTCGACGCGCCGGTGGTTTTCGTCGGCTACGGCATTCACTCGGAGGACGAGCACTGGAACGATTTCGCCGGCATCGACGTCAAGGACAAGCTGCTGGTCGCGATGGTCAACGACCCGCAGCCGACCGCCGCCGAACCGAACCGCTTCGGCGGCAAATCGCTCACCTGGTACGGCCGCTGGACCTACAAGTTCGAGGAAGCGGTGCGCCAGGGCGCGGCCGGCATCCTGCTGATCCACACCACGGCGTCGGCCTCCTACCCGTGGAGCGTGCCGTCCACCAGCTTCTCGCACGAGCAGTTCCACCTGGCCGGCCCCGGCAATGCGCTGCAGGGCTGGATCACCGAGGACATGGCGCGCACGCTGTTCGCGGCCGCCGGCAAGGACCTCGACACGCTGCGCGCGCAGGCCGAAGTGCGCGGCTTCAAGCCGGTCGATCTCGGCGCGACCATCCATGCCCACGTCAAGAGCGCGGTGCGCACGGCCGAGGAATTCAACGTCGCCGGCATCGTGCCGGGTACCGATCCCAAGCTGCGCGACCAGGCGGTGATCTATTCCGCGCACTGGGATCATCTCGGCATCGACGTCAACAACGGCAAGCCGGACCACATCTGGAACGGCGCCATCGACAACGCATCCGGCGCGGCCGCGCTGCTGGCGATGGCGCAGGCGGCGGTGGCCCATCCGGCCAGGCGCACCCAGATTTTCCTGTGGCCCTGCGCCGAGGAACAGGGCCTGATCGGCAGCCTGGGCTACGTCGCCAATCCGCTGTGGCCGTTGTCGAAGACCGCCGCGGACCTGAACCTGGACAGCATGAACTTCGTCGGCAAGACGCACGACATCGGCGTGCAGGGCAGCGAACGCAGCTCGCTGCGAACCAGCGCGGAACAGGTGGCAAGGTCGATGGGGCTGAAGATCGCGCCGCAGGTGCCGGACCTCGGCGGCGCCTACTTCCGCGCCGACCACTTCAGCTTCGCCAAGGCCGGCGTCCCGGCCTTCAACGTCGGTTCGGCCGTGTTCTCGGGCGACGGCAGTTTCGAGTTCGTGCACGACCAAGGCGGTTCGCAGGAGAAGATGAAAGCGTTCACCAAGCGCTATCACCAGGTGACCGACGAATACGATCCGGCCTGGGATTTGTCGGGCATGGTGCAGCAGGCCCAGTTCACGCTCAATCTCGGCTACGCGGTCGCCAACGCGCCGGCGATGCCGGCCTGGCAGCCGAAGGATCCGTTCGCGCGGGTCAAGCGTTAAGGCGCGGCACTGACTTCTTGCTTCTTTTCCCCCGCCGAGCAACAATTATCCGGCAAGGATAACAACGCCCGCAGCGGCGAGGGGACGAGAGACGATGAATAAGAAGCTTGGCGCCGCACTGTGCGCGGCCGGGATGCTGGTGTTCGCAACGCTGCCGGCGCACGCCGGGGATACCGGCGCCGACCAGCAGTTCAAATCGATCTATACCGCCGAGTGGAAATGGCGCCAGTCGCAAAACCTCGCCCGCGACGACACCCCGGGCGCCACCCGCGAACTGCCGCATGAAGACGCGCCCTCGCAAGCGGTGCGGCTGGCCTACTGGCAGGGCGTGCTCGCCCAGCTCGACGCCATCAAGGCCGCCGACCTGCCGCCCTCCGAGCGCATCAACTTCGCCGTCTATCGCGCGCAGATCGCCTCGCTCGCCGAAGCCCTGCGCTTCCGCGAATACGAAATGCCGGTCAACGCCGACAGCTCCTTCTACACCAACCTCGCCTACTCCTCGCGCGCCAATTACAAGAGCGCACAGGAGTACCGCAGCTACCTGCACCAATTGGGCGAATTCCCGCGCTACTTCGACGAGCAAACCGCCAATATGCGCGCCGGCCTGGCACGCGGCTTCACGCCGCCGAAAGTGACGCTGGCCGGGCGCGATGCGCCGCTGGCCACGGTGGCCGATGCCGCCACCCCGCAGGACACCATTTTCTACAAGCCCTTCAAGCAGATGCCGGCCTCGATCCCGGCCGCCGAACAGGAGCAACTGCGCGCCGAAGCGGTGGCCGTGATTCGCGACCAGGTCCAGCCGACCTACAAGCGCATGCTGTCCTTCATGCGCAACGACTACATGCCGAACGCGCGCGGCACACTGGCCGCCTACAGCCTGCCCGACGGCAAAGCCTACTACCAGTCGAAGATCGTCGAGTTCACCACCACCAAGCTGACGGCCGACCAGATCCACGAGATCGGCCTGTCCGAGATGGCCAAGATCCGTGCCGAGATGATGGAGACGATCCGCGCATCCGGCTTCAAGGGCGACCTGCCGGCCTTCCTGCACTTCCTGCGTACCGACCCGCAGTTCTACGCCAAGACGCCGCAGGAACTGCTGATGCACGCCGCCTGGGTGGCGAAGAAGTTCGACGCCAAGGCCGGCGACTACTTCGGCTACCTGCCGCGCCGCCGTTTCGCGATCATCCCGGTGCCGGACGACCAGGCGCCCTACTACACCGCCGGCCGCGGCGGCCCCGGTGTCTATCTCGTCAATACCTACAACCTGCCCTCGCGCGCGCTGTACAGCCTTCCGGCGCTGACGCTGCACGAATCGGCGCCGGGCCACGCCTTCCAGATGCCGGTGGCGATGGAGCAGAAAGGCCTGCCGCCGTTCAGGCGCGGCTACATCTCGGCCTTCGGCGAGGGCTGGGCGCTGTACGCCGAACGCCTCGGCAGCGAAATGGGCATCTACGAGAACGCTTACGAGACTTTCGGCATGCTGAGCTACCAGGCATGGCGCGCATCGCGCCTCGTGGTCGACACCGGCATCCACGCCAAGGGCTGGACGCGCGAACAGGCACAGGCCTACCTTCACGAAAACACCGCGTTGGCAGACCACGAGATCGAGACCGAAGTGGACCGCTACATCTCCTGGCCGGGGCAGGCCCTGTCCTACTACCTCGGCGAAATGGCGATCATCAAGGCGCGCCAAAAGGCGGAAGCCGCGCTCGGGCCGAAATTCGACATCCGCAATTTCCACGACACCGTGCTGCAGCTGGGTTCCGTGCCGCTGCCGGTGCTGGAGGCGCGCGTCGACCAGTTCATCGCCGACGGCGGCAGGAACCCGTATCCGGAGAAATGACCATGCTGCGCTTACTCGGGAAGGCGCCGTCGATCAATGTGCGCAAGGTACTGTGGACGTGCGACGAGCTCGGGCTCGCGGTCGACAATGAGCAGTGGGGCTCGGGATTCAGGCCGACCGGCACGCCCGAATTCCTGGCGCTGAATCCGAACGCAATGGTGCCGGTGCTGGTCGACGGCGACGTCGTGCTGTGGGAGTCGAACACGATCTGCCGCTATCTCGCCGGCCGCTATCACGGCGAAGCCCTGCTTCCGGCCGATCCCGCGCGGCGCGCAGTCGTCGAACAGTGGATGGACTGGCAGGCCACGGAGCTGAACAACGCGTGGCGCTATGCCTTCATGGGCCTCGTGAAGAACAGCCCGGCGCACCGGGATGCCGCTGCCATCGAGGCCAGCGTCGCGGCCTGGAACCGGCACATGGTCATCCTCGAACGCCAGCTGGAACGCAGCGCCGCCTTCGTGTGCGGCGCCGAATTCACCCTGGCCGACGTGGTGCTCGGCCTGTCGGTGCAGCGCTGGGTGATGATGCCCTTCGAGCATCCCGCGCTGCCGGCGGTGCAGGCCTACTACGAGCGCCTGTCCGAACGGCCGGCCTTCCTCAGGCACGGCCGAAACGGCCTGCCCTAAGCCTTCACTCGCGGCACGGGATAAAATTAAGTCAACAATTCGAGCGGCCGGGCGGCTCACTCGAACAGTTTGAACTTCAGCTGGACGGAAATGCCGCCGTACAGCCGGTCTTTGTAGCTCGGGACGAAACCGATATTGACGCCGACCCGCTGGTACTCGACGGTGGCGGTGGGAATCGCGGCCGGGAACCAGCCGCCGTCGCGCATGTGCGGATAGCCATTGAAGGCGGCCAGTGCCGCGCCCAGGCGCACTCGCCCGATCGCGTACGGCTGCCAGATCACGCCGGCGTAGCTGGACCAGGCGCGGTCGCTGTTGAAGAAGCGTCCCGCGACTGCCGACATCGTCCCATTGAAGCGGTACTCCGCGCCGAGGCCGCGGTTGGAACCGTTGAGATCCTTGTCGCGGTTGAAGTGGGCCGTGAGGAAGCCGCTGTCCACCCACAGCTCGCCCTTCGGTTCCGCGTCGATCCTGGTGAACAGCTCATCGGCCTGCGCCATTGGCGCGATGAGCAGCGCTGCCGCAAAAACGGCCTTCAATCGTCACCTCCGGAAACCAGCTCCGGGAACATCACCTCGGTAAAGCCGAAGCGCGAGAAATCCTTGATCCGCATCGGATACAGTACGCCGAGCAGGTGGTCGACCTCATGCTGCACCACGCGCGCATGGAAATCGTCGACGTCGCGGCTGATGCGCTGGCCCTTCTGGTCGACGCCTTCGTAGTGCAGCCTGGTATAGCGCGGCACGCTGCCGCGCAGGCCGGGCACCGACAGGCAGCCCTCGAAGCCCTCTTCCATGTCGTCGGACAGGTGCCGCAGGTGCGGGTTGATCAATACCGTTTCCGGCACTGCCGGCGCGCCCGGGTAGCGGGCATTGTGCTTGAACCCGAAGATCACGACCTGCAGGTTGACGCCGATTTGCGGAGCGGCCAGGCCGGCACCGTTGGCGGCATGCATGGTGTCGAACATGTCGGCGATCAGCGCGTCGAGTTCAGGCGTGTCGAAAGCGAGCACCGGTTCGGCAACGCGCAGCAGGCGCGGATCGCCCATCTTCAGGATTTCACGCACGGTCATGGTCAGCCCTGTTGGTTCTGCAGTTCGGCGAGGAAGGCACGGAAGCCTTCGGCGGTTTCCGGATGCTTCAGGCCCATCGCGGTGGTCGCCTTCAGGTACCCGAGCTTGGAGCCGCAATCATAACGCTGTCCGGCGTAGCGGTATGCCAGCACGCGCTCGTGCGCCATCAGCGCCGCGATGCCGTCGGTGAGCTGGATCTCGCCGCCGGTGCCGGTGCCGAGGTTTTCGAGGTGATCGAAAATGGAACCCGACAGCACGTAGCGGCCGACCACGGCCAGGGTCGACGGGGCCGCGTCCGGCTGCGGCTTCTCGACGATGCCATGTACCAGCTCGAGGCCGGGCTGATAGGGCGAGGCACTGACGATGCCGTATTGGCGCGTATGCTCGCGCGGCACGTCCTGCACGGCCAGCACGCTCGACTTCTCGCGCTCGTACAGCCCGGTCATCTGCGCCAGCACCGGGGGCGTGCCCGCTTCGGTGTCCATGAAGTCGTCGGCCAGCAGCACGGCGAAGGGTTCGTTGCCGACCACCGGCCGCGCGCACAGCACCGCGTGGCCCAGGCCCAGCGGCGCCGACTGGCGGATGTAGATGCAGGTGATGTTCTTCGGGATCACGTTCTGCACCAGTTCCAGCAAGGCCCGCTTGTTGTGCGCCTCGAGTTCGGATTCCAGTTCGTAGGCCTTGTCGAAATGGTCTTCGATGGCGCGCTTGTTGCGGCCGGTGATGAAGATCATCTCGGTGATGCCGGCGGCGACCGCCTCCTCGACCGCGTACTGGATCAGCGGCTTGTCGACGATCGGCAGCATCTCCTTCGGCTGCGCCTTGGTCGCCGGCAGGAAGCGGCTGCCAAGGCCCGCGACCGGGAATACGGCCTTCTTAATGGTGGTCATCGGTTCTATTCCTTGTTTCCATTGGCCGCGGCCAGCAGGGCCATCAGGCCATCTTCGTCGAGCACGGTGACGCCGAGCTGCTCGGCCTTGGCGAGCTTGCTGCCGGCTTCCGCGCCGGCCACCACATAGCTGGTCTTCTTGGACACCGAGCCCGAGACCTTGCCGCCGGCCGCTTCGATCAGGGCGCCAGCTTCGTCGCGCGACATGGTCGGCAGCGTCCCGGTCAGCACGAAGGTCTTGCCGGACAGCGCGCCTTCCTCGTCGGCGGCTTGTTCCGGCAGCTGCTCCAGCAATTCGCGCCGCAGGGCCGCCAGCGCCTGTACGGTTTCGCGGCGACCTGGCGTGGCCATCCAGCTTTCCAGCGATTCGACAATCGTGTCCGGCAGTCCGAACACGCTGAAGATCTTCAGGTGCGCCAGCTCGTCCAGCGTGCGGCCGTCCTGCAGCAATTGGCGGGCGCGCGGCTCGGTCAGTTTGGGGATATCGAGCGCGGCCAGCATCTGTACCTCGTCGAGCTTTTCGCGCAGCTGGGCCTTGGGCGGATGTTCGCCTTGCGGCGTCACGCCGGCCCTCAAGAGTTCATCCAGCGCCTGCTGGTTGCGCGGCTCCGAGAAAAAGTCGGCGATGGCGTCGGCCACGGTGCCGCCGATGTCCGGCAGCAGGCGCAGCAAGGCTGCCGGCGCGCGGCGCACCAGCGCCAGGCTGCCCAGCCAGTCGGCCAGCGTCTTGGCGGTGGATTCGCCGACGTGGCGGATGCCAAGCGCGAACAGCAGGCGTTCCAGCGGCGGCCGGGTGCTCGCCGCGATGGCCTCGAGCAGGTTATCCGCCCATCTGGTCGCGATCTTGCCCTGCTTGACCGTTTCCGGCGTGGTGCCGTCGCGCTCGTCGGCGGCGCGCTTCATGGCCAGCAGGTCGTCCAGCGTCAGCCGGTAAAGGTCGGCCACGCCGTGGATCAGCTTGCACTCTACCAGGCTGTCGATGTAGCGGTCGCCCAGGCCTTCGATGTCCATCATGCGGCGGCCCGCGAAGTGGCGGATCGCTTCCTTGCGCTGTGCCGCGCAGGTCAGGCCGCCGGAGCAGCGCGCCACCGCCTCGCCCTCTTCGCGCACGACGTGGGCGCCGCAGACGGGGCAGTTCTTCGGCAGGTGATAGACCGCGGGCGCCGGATCGGGACGGCGTTCCAGCACCACCGACAGCACTTCCGGAATCACGTCGCCGGCGCGGCGCACGATGACGGTGTCGCCGACGCGCACGTCCTTGCGCAGCACTTCGTCTTCATTGTGCAGCGTGGCGTTGGTGACTGTCACCCCGCCCACCGACACCGGCACCAGGCGCGCCACCGGCGTGATCGCGCCGGTGCGGCCGACCTGCACGTCGATCGCCTGCACCACGGTCAGCGCTTCTTCGGCGGGGAATTTATGGGCCAGCGCAAAACGCGGCGCGCGCGACACGAAGCCGAGGCGCGCCTGGTCCTGCAGGCGGTTGACCTTGTAGACCACGCCGTCGATATCGTAAGGCAGGCTCGGACGGCGCTGGCCGATGTCGCGGTAGAAGCCCAGCAGGCCGTCCGCGTTCTTCACCACCGCGCGCTCGTTCGATACCGGCAGGCCAAGCTCCACATACCAGTCGAGCAGTCCGGAGTGCGAAGCCGGCATCTCGGCGCCTTCCAGCACGCCGATACCGTAGGCGAAAAAGCGCAGGCTGCGCTGCGCCGTGATACGTGAATCCAGCTGGCGCAGGCTGCCCGCCGCCGCGTTGCGCGGATTGGCGAACTCCTTCTGGCCCTGGTCGCGCTGGCGCTGGTTCAGCCTGGCGAAATCGGATTTGAACATCAGCACCTCACCGCGCACCTCCAGCACGCGCGGCACATTGTCGCCGCGCAGGCGCAGCGGCACCACTTTCACGGTACGGATATTGGCGGTGACGTCTTCGCCGGTGCTGCCGTCGCCGCGCGTGGCGGCCTGCAGGAACACGCCGCCCTCGTAGCGCAGGCTGATCGCCAGGCCGTCGAACTTCAGCTCTGCCGCGTACTCGACCTGCGGCGCATCGAGGCCGTCACGCACCCGCCGGTCGAAGTTGTCGACGTCCTCGTCGGTAAAGCCATTGTTCAGCGACAGCATCGGCACCGCATGGGTGACCTGCCTGAACTCCGGGATCGGCGCCGCGCCCACGCGCGAGGTGGGAGAATCGGCGCTGGCGGCTTCGGGATGCGCGCTTTCCAGCTGCTGCAGCTCGGCGAACAGCTTGTCGTACTCGGCGTCCGGGATGGTGGGCGCGTCGAGCACATGGTATGCGTAGATGTGGCGGTTCAGTTCCTTCACCAGCCACGCCATGCGCGACTTGTCGTCCTCGTTCGTCACGGCGATGCAGTCCTCAGCTGAACAGGCGCAGCGCGCGGGTCGAGCCGGCCGGGATGTCGGCCGCTTCCATCTCCTGGTAGAAGTCCTGGACCTGGCTGTTGATCTCGGCCAGCGCCTCGTCGACCAGCGGCTGGTCGTAGTCGTCGACGATGGTCGCGTCCAGGCGCTGCACCAGCGTCTTCGCGCCAGCGATCATTTTGCCGAAACCGTCGCGCGCCGGCGCCACGCAGGGAACGTCGAGCAGCAGCGTGAGCTTGTTGGTGGTGTCGGCGCCCAGCGTGACATTGGTCGACAGCGTGTACAGCACGCCGCCATCGCCGTCCGGCATCGCAAAGCGGCCGTCCGGACGCACGTCGTAGCCCTGGTTTTCCAGGGCGCCGATCAGGGTCCCGATGGCCCACGGCGCGCCGTTCGAGCGCAGGTTCACGCCCAGCTGGGCGTCGTGGCCGGCGACGAAGCGGTGCAGGTTGCGCGCCTCGCTCACGGCTTCGATCATGTCCGGCAGTTGCGGCTCGGCGCCGATCTCGTCGGCCAGCGGGCGCAGGCGCGAGACCAGCTCGGAATATTCGAGTTCGTTCAATGAAGTGGTGCGGGTGGCCATCTGCACGCCCGCCTGCAGCTCGGTGTAAACGCCGCCGTGCACGATCGGCTCCCAGTCGCCGTTGACGTGCAGGCCGATGAAGTGCACCGCCTTGTTGCCGACCCGGCGCAGCTTCTGCAGCACCGGCAGCAGCTTGTCGCCGCGCGCCGGCGCTTCCAGCGCGAGCGGGATCAGGCAGTCGATCAGCGGGTCGACCAGGCTTTCGGCCAGCTCGGCCGGCGGCGTGTCCGGCGCGGTGCCGGGCAGCGTGACCGTGGCCGGCGGCGGCACGTCGGGCGGCGCTTCGTCGACGATGCCGGTGACGCCGAGCGAAGGCTCGAGCACCACGCCCTCGCCGGCCGGCGCGACGCCGAGGTCGAGCACCGGCTCATGGCGCGACAGCGGAGTGCCGTCGGCGCGCATCAGCACGTCGTCATGGTCGTTGGCGAAGGCGCGCTCGACGCTCTTGCGGGCGCGGTACTCCTGCCATTTGTTGTAGCCGAAAACGCCGACGACGAATACGCCGCCCGCGGCGAACAGGCTCATCTCTAAATCTGTCATGCTGCTTGTGCCTCTTGTGCGAAGTTCGCGGCGGACTCCATGTCCACCGCCACGATGCGCGATACGCCCTGCTCCTGCATCGTCACACCAATCAGTTGGCTGGCCATCTCCATCGCGATCTTGTTATGCGAGATGAAAAGGAATTGGGTCTGGTCCGACATGCGCTTGACCATGCGGCAAAAGCGCTCGGTATTGGCGTCGTCCAGTGGCGCGTCGACCTCGTCGAGGAGGCAGAACGGCGCCGGGTTCAGGCGCAACATCGAGAACACCAGCGCGGTCGCGGTCAGCGCCTTCTCGCCGCCGGACAGCAAGTGGATGGTGGCGTTCTTCTTGCCCGGCGGCTGGGCCATCACCTGCACGCCGGCGTCCAGGATCTCGTCGCCGGTCATCACCAGCCTGGCCTGGCCGCCGCCGAACAGGATCGGGAACAGCTCGGAAAAGTGCTGGTTGACGCGGTCGAAGGTGTCCTGCAGCAGGTCGCGCGTCTCCTTGTCGATGCGCGCGATCGCGTCTTCCAGCGTGGTGATGGCTTCGTTCAGGTCCGCGTTTTGCGAGTCCAGGAAGCGCTTGCGCTCGGCGGCCTGGGCCAGCTCGTCCACCGCCGCCAGATTGACCGCGCCGAGCGCCGCGATCGCGTTGCTCAGGCGCGTCACCTCGCCTTGCAGGTACTGGGCCTTCATGTCCGGCGTCAGCTTGTGCGCCAGTTCGGTCTCGTCGGCGCCGGTGGCGCTGAGCGCTTCGGCGAACTGCTCCTGGTTCAGGCGCGCGGCCTGCTCCTTGAGCTGCATTTCCGTGATCTTGTCGCGCTGCGGCTGCAGGCCGCGCTCGGACTGCATGCGCGCTTCCTCGGCATGGCGCAGCTTCTGCGTGATCTGGTCAAGCTCGTGGCGCGCGTCGGACAGCGCCTTTTCCTGCTGCGTGCGGCGGTCCAGCAGCTCCTGCAGGCCTTCGTTGGCAGTGCCCGCTTCCAGCGCCGCCAGTTCCTGCGTGCCGGCCTCGATGCTCTGCGCGACCTGCGTTGCCTGCGCCGCAGCGGTGGCGATGCTGCGGCCCAGCTCGTCGATCTTGCTGCGCTGGGCGCGCTCGGCGAACACGGCTTCCTGCGCCGAACGTTCCAGTTCGCGCAGCTTGTCGCGGGCATCGGCCAGCGCCTGCTCCTTGCCCAGGAATTCCGTCTGGCGATCCTCGTGCGCGCCCTGCAGCTCGGCCAGCTCCATATCGAGCTGTTCGAATTCCGCTTCGGCCTCGGCTTGCACCTGCTTCTGCTCGGCTTCGTGCGCCGCGATTTCGGCGAGATCGGTCTCGATCTGCTGGCTGCGCTGGTTGAAGCGCGCCTCGATTTCGCCTTGCTTGACGACGTCGATCTGCAACGCGTGCACCTGCTGGGTCAGCGCGCCGACGCGGCTGCGCGCTTCGTGCAGGCGGCGCGCCAGGTCGGACAGCGCGGCGTCGGCGCGCACCGAACGGGTACGTGCTTCGTCGGCCAGCAGGGCCTGCGCGCGCAGCTGCTTGGCCGTATTGTCGATCTCGTGCTGGCGGCCCAGCATGCCGTCCTGCTCGGCGTCGGCCGCATAGAAGCGCACGCTCGATTGGGTGATGACGTGGCCCTGGCGCGTGACGAAACAGGCGCCGGCCGGCAGGCGCGAGCGCGAGGCCAAACCGTCCGCCGCGTCGTCCGCGATGTAGACGTTGTACAGCCAGTCGTTCAGCACGCCGCGCAAGCCGGCATCGTTCAGCTTGAGCAGGTCGGCGAAGGGTTTGAGGCCGGCCGCCTGCGCCGCCTGCGCCACACCTGCGGCGGGCGTGAACAGCGCCAGCCGCGCCGGCGGCGCATCGCTGAAGAAAGCCTTGGCCCAGTCGATGTTCGACATCTCCAGCGCACCGGTGCGCTCGCGCAGGATCGCCTCCAGCGCGGTCTCCCAGCCGTCTTCGATCTGCAGCTTCTGCCACAGGCGCGGCAGGCTGTCCAGGCCATGCTTCTGCAGCCAGGGCTGCACCTTGCCCTGCGTTTGCACGCGGTCCTGCAGCTGCTTCAGGGCCGACAGCTTCGCTTCCAGCCGGGCGTTGGCCGCGGTCTCTTCCTGCACCGACTTGTGCGCGGCGGCGCGTTCCTCGTCCAGACGCTGCTGCTGTTCGGTCGCTTCCTCGAGCATCATGGTCTGCTCTTCCAGCGCCTGCTGCTTTTCCTCGAGCTGCAGGCGCAGGTTCTCGAGGTGCGCGCTGTCCGGGGAATTCAGGCCGTTCCTTTCCTGCTGCAGGCGCTCGCGCCGCGTGGCCAGGTTGGCGAGGATGTTCGATGCGTTGCGCTGATGGGCCGACGAGAGCTCGATGCGCTGCTGCAGCTGCATGATGCGCTCGCGCGATTCCTTGGTCTTGTCCTGCGCCGCGCGCCAGGCTGCGTCCAGCTCCGGCAAGCGCTCGTTGTGCGCCTCAACCGCGATCTGCGCGCCTTCGGAACGCGCAGCCAGTTCTTCCGAACGCATCTCGGCTTCGGCCAGCTGCTCCTGGTATTCCTGTCCCTGTGCGATCCATTGGTCGCGCTGCGCGGCCTGCGTGCCGAGCTGGTTCGACAGCCGGGTGCGCGACTCGATCACGTATTTGATCTGCGCTTCGAGGCTGCCGATCTCGGAATTGGTCTGGTACAGCGCGCCCTGCGCCGTGTGCAGGCGGTCGCCCACGCCGAAGTGGGCCTGGCGCATCTGCTCCAGTTCCAGCTCGACGTGGCGCAGGTTGGCGGTCTGCGCTTCCAGCGCCGTCTGCGCCGCTTCCATCTCGGCGAACACGCGCTTCTGCTCGGCCTGCGCTTCATTCTTGCGCAATAGCCAGAGCAGCTTCTGCTTCTCCTCCTGGTCGCCCTGCAGCGCGTGGAAGCGATTGGCCACGGCAGCCTGCGACTCCAGCTTCTCCAGGTTGGCGTTCAGCTCGCGCAGGATGTCGTCCACGCGGGTCAGGTTCTCGCGCGTGTCCGACAAGCGGTTCTCGGTCTCGCGGCGGCGCTCCTTGTATTTGGAGACGCCCGCGGCTTCCTCGAGGAACACGCGCAACTCTTCCGGCCGCGACTCGATGATCCGCGCGATCATGCCCTGGCCGATGATGGCGTAGGCGCGCGGACCGAGGCCGGTGCCGAGGAAGATGTCCTGGATGTCGCGCCGGCGCACCGGCTGGCCGTTGATGAAGTAAGACGAGGTGCCGTCGCGCGTGAGCAGGCGCTTGACCGCGATCTCGGCGTACTGGCTCCACTGCCCGGCCGCCTTGCCGGCGCTGTTGTCGAACACCAGTTCGACCGAGGCGCGGCCGGCCGGCTTGCGGTGGGTGGAGCCGTTGAAGATCACGTCCTGCATGGACTCGCCGCGCAGCTCGGACGCCTTGGACTCGCCCAGCACCCAGCGCACCGCGTCGATGATGTTCGACTTGCCGCAGCCGTTCGGCCCGACCACGCCGACCAGCTGCCCGGGCACCTGGAAATTGGTCGGATCGACGAATGACTTAAATCCCGACAATTTAATGGAGGATAGTCGCACGTTGCCTTAGGTCTGGGTGTAAATCGTTAAAAATTCAATCATACCATCTGTTGCTTGCTCTACGGCCATTCCCAGAGGAGGCCGGGCGCGTCGCCCGACTATAACCGATGGTGTGCGTCTGACCAAGAGGCCACGGCGCAGGTACACGAATTGACCAGTCGCAATGGTTCGGGATGGCGTTTCCCTAACATAACATGCTCCCCCTCCCCGACTGAAGGAAACGCCATGAAGCCACTTCGCCAACTTGGCAATAGAACAAAACTTTGCGGCGGCACCTTGCTGGCCTTCACGCTGGGTGCGCTGGCCTCCGGCTGGCTGCCGGGGCAGCTGGATGCGATCGCGCGCTCCGGCAAGGCGGCCGGCGCCGAGGCGGGCGCGTTTGCCTTCCTCGGGCTGGGGCTGGCGGCGGCACTCCTGCTTGGGCTGTGGCTGGCGGCCGAGGTGGCGCGGCCCTTGCGCCAGGCCAGCGCGGTGGCAGAGCGCATGTCCGCGGGCGATCTCGACGGCAAAGCGACGATCGACGACGCCGGCGACGCCGCCCTGCTGCTGCGGCGACTGGCGGAGCTCGGCGGCCGGCTGCAGTCGACCATGCGCGAGCTGCACGACGGCACGCGGGCGCTGGCGCAAGGAAGCGGCGAGATCGCGCAAGGCAGCCAGGACCTGTCCGCGCGCACCGGGCAGCAGGCCGCGGCGCTGGAACAAACGGCGTCCTCGATGGAGGAGCTGACCGCCACGGTGAAACAAAACGCCGACCATGCGCACGAGGCGAGCAAGCTGGCCATCGCGGCATCCGAAGTCGCGGTCAAGGGCGGCGCGGTGGTGTCGGAAGTGGTCGGGACGATGGCATCGATCAACGAATCGAGCAAGCGGATCGCCGAAATCATCGGCGTGATCG
>JAEWEK010000247.1 GCA_023389425.1 Pseudomonadota bacterium
ACACATAGTGCTTGCCGTCGATGAGGCGGGTCTCCTTGCCCTCCGCGAGCAGGGTGCCGAAGCCGGTCGGCGTGAAGAAGCCGCCGATGCCGGCGCCTGCCGCGCGGATGCGTTCGGCCAGGTTGCCCTGCGGGGTCAGTTCGAGTTCGACTTCGCCGGCGCGGTACAGCGCATCGAAGATCTGCGAATCGGCCTGGCGCGGGAACGAGCAGATGATCTTGCGTACCCGGCGCGCCTTGAGCAGCGCGGCCAGCCCGATCTCGCCGTTGCCGGCATTGTTGTTGACGATGGTGAGATCGCGCGCGCCCTGGGCGATCAGGGCATCGATGAGTTCAGCCGGCTGTCCGGCCGTGCCGAAGCCGCCGATCAGGACGGTGGCGCCGTCGTGGATGCCGGCGACCGCCGCCTCGAGCGACTGGGAAAGCTTGTTTATCACGTGGAGACCTCTTGATTCGGCCTGTTGACACTGTTCGTTAATCGCACTAATGTTCGATTTCAGAACTACCGAATGCAGTGTAGGAGTCTCGTCAACGGCGCGTCAAGGCGGCCTGCGTAAATTCTGTGCGATTGGCGAACAGTAAAATTGGAAGTATTTACCGCGAAGAAAGACGAAAATGACGAAAGATGAAGAAGGCGGCGCAGAGGGCGAAGCAGCGCCCAGCGACCCGAATTTCATGACTTCGCTGGCCCGGGGCCTGGCCGTGCTGACGGCCTTCAGCGACCAGCGGCGCAGCCTGACCATGGCCCAGGTCAGCCACAAGACCGGCATCCCGCGCGCCTCCGTGCGGCGCTGCCTGCATACGCTGATCCAGCTCGGTTACGCCGAAATGGACGGCAACCACTTCGCGCTCAAGCCGAAGGTGCTCACGCTCGGCTACTCGTATTTGTCGTCGACGCCGCTGACCGTGTCGGCCCATCCCTACCTGAACCAGGTCAGCCGCACGCTCAACGAATCGTGTTCGCTGGCGGTGCTGCAGGACGACGAGGTGCTGTACGTGGGCCGCTCGGCCACCTCGCGCATCATGTCGGTATCGCTGACCACCGGCAGCCGGCTGCCGGCCTACTGCACCTCGCTGGGACGGGTGCTGCTGGCGCACCTCGATCAGGAACAGCTGGACGCGTATTTCGCGCGCATAGCACTGAAGGCGATGACCGAACGCACCGTGGTGTCCGAGCAGCGCCTGCGCGACATCCTCGCCGAAGTACGCGAACAGGGCTACGCGCTGGTCGAGGAAGAACTGGAGATGGGCCTGCGCTCGATCGCGGTGCCGGTGCGCGGCGCCAGCGGCAGCGTGATCGCGGCGCTGAACGTGGGCGCGCACGCGGCGCGGGTCTCGAGCCGCAAGATGAAGGAAGAGTTTTTGCCGGTGCTGCTGAAAGGCGCGCAGGAACTGTCGATCCTGCTGCCTTGATCAGAAGGTGATGACAAAGCGCGCGCCGGCGCCAACCGGTTTGGCATAGCGCACGGTGCCACCGTTGCCGTGCACCAGCTGGCGCACCATCGCCAGGCCGATGCCGCTGCCGTGCTTTTTCGTCGTGAAGAAGGGCGTGAAGATGCTGCCGATCAGGTCATCGGGCACGCCCGGGCCGTTGTCGGCGACTTCGATGCGCAGGCGCGCGCCGCGCACCAGCCGCGCCGCCACCGTCACGCGCGGCGCCGCCGTCAGCGCGGTCGCATCGGCCGCGTTTTTAATCAGGTTGATCAGGGCCTGCTCGAGCTGGCCCTGGTCCACGATCAGCTCCAGCGACGATGGCTCGACCGCGAAGGCGACGTCGCCGCCGCGCCGTCGCCAATCCGGGCCGACCAGAGCGGCGACACGCTCGAACAGCCCGGCCACACGCACCCGCTCGGGCCGCGCTTCCGGCACATTGGACAGGCTGCGGTAGCTGCCGACGAAATCCACCAGGCTGCCGGAGCGGCGGCTGATCGCGTCGAGCGCGGTGGCGAGATCCGTGGCGGCATCGGCCGGCAGGTTCACGCGGAACTCGTCGAGCATGTCGTGCGCGGTGCGCGACAGCGAGGCCACCGGCGTGAGCGAGTTCATGATCTCGTGGGTCAGCACGTGCACCAGCTGGCGCCAGGCATTCAAGGCTTCCGCTTCCAGCTCGGATTCCACCGGCATCAGCGCCGCCAGCCGCTGCGGCTTGCCGTGCAGGGACAGCGCCGACACCGCGGCCAGCGCGCGTTCGGCGCCGCGCTCGGTATCGAAGCCGATCATGCCGCGCTGCTCCACCGGCTGCGCCGCCAACTCGCGATACAGGCCGGCCGGATCGACCGCGCGGCCCGGCGCGACCAGCTTGCGGGCGTTGGCGTTCATCGGCGTGGCCGTGCCTTCGCCGTGCGCGCCATCGATCAGGAACAGGGCGATCGGCGCGTGCTCCAGCCGGGCCTCCAGCGCCAGCGCATTGTCGATCAGGCGCTGGCGGTCGGCGCTCAGCACGGGCGCGGTGTCGGCTGGCCACGCCGGGTCCGCATGCAGCCGGCGCAGCGAAGCCAGGAACGGCAGCGCCAGCACGGCAGCGCCGATGCAGCACAGGACGGCCGGCCGCGGCCAGTCGGCCTGCGCCAGCATCCCGGCGCCGAACACGCAGGCCAGCAGGCCGGCGCCCGACAGCGTGGCCGTGATGGCGGCGCGCCGTTCAGATGCCATGCTTGCCGAGCTTCCGGTACAGGGCCGCGCGGCTCACGCCCAGCAGGCGCGCGGCATGGCTGATATTCCCCTTGGCCTTGTCGAGCGCGGCCGCGATGGCGTCGCGTTCGAGCGCGCCCAGCGCCAGCTGCGGTTCCGGCGCCGGAATCTCGTGCGGCAAGGCGGCGGCCGGCGCGGCGAGCCCGAAGTCGGCGAACTGGTATTCCGGCTGCGCGCCCAGGATCACCGCCCGCTCGCAGGCGTGGCGCAGCGCCCGCACATTGCCGGGCCAGGTCCAGGCGCACAAGCGCTCCAGCGCCGCGCCGGACAAGGTGCGCGGCGGCCGCTGGTACTGCTCCTCGTACCGGCCGATGTAATGACGCAGCAGGGTCGGGATGTCTTCGGGCCGTTCGCGCAGCGGCGGCACGCGGATCACGATGGTATTCAGGCGAAACAGCAGGTCAGGCCGGAACACGGCCGGATCGAACAGGCGCACCTCGTCGAGATTGGTGGCGCTGATGATGCGCACGTCGATCGCTTCCGCGCGGTCGGCGCCGAGCGGCGTCACCTCGCGCCGCTCCAGCGCGGTGAGCAGCTTGGCCTGCGCCGCCAGCGGCATATTCCCGATCTCGTCGAGGAACAGCGAGCCGCCGCGCGCGGCCTGGAACCGTCCCGCACGATGTTCCCTGGCGTCGGTGAACGAGCCTTTGCGGTGGCCGAACAACTCGCTCTCGAAGGTGGACTCGGGCAGCGCGCCCATGTCCACCGCGAGGAAGGTCTGCGCCGCGCGGCGCGAGGCCAGGTGGATGGCGCGCGCCACCAGCTCCTTGCCGACGCCATTCTCGCCGAGCACCATGACGTTGGCCTCGGTCGGCGCGACGCTGGCGACCATCGCCTTCACTTCGCGCATGGCGGCCGAGGCGCCCATCAACGGCGATTCGGCCGACGCGCCGGCACTGCTGCGGCGCGCCAGCGCGCTGTCGATGGCGGCGATCAGGCGCGCGTTGTCCCAGGGCTTGGTGATGAAATCGCTGGCGCCGCGCTTGAGCGCTTCGACCGCGAGCGGCACGTCGGCATAGGCCGTCAGCGCGATCACGGCCGGCGGCTGCGGCAGCGCGCGCAGCCGGTCCAGCACCGCCAGGCCCTCGGCGCCGTCGATGCGGCCGGGGGTGAAGTTAAAGTCGAGCAGGACCACGTCCGGCACGCGTTCGCCCAGCGCGTTTTGCAGTTGCTGGGGATCGTACAGCGTCGCCACCGAGCCGTAGCGGCGCCGCAGCAGCAGCTGGGCGGCGTAGGCGACGTCGATGTCGTCATCGAGGATCAGGATGTGGGCGGCGGGATCGGCCATCTTTTTTCTTGTTGGTTCGCGGTCGGACTGCAGCGATTCTAGCCGGGCGCGCGGCAGCGGCAAAGCAGAAAGAACAGGTGTTCGGATCCGAACACCCGCAACTGTCCGGAAGCGGACACTTTACCTGTCCGCCGCCGGTTTTCGCCCCTGTTTTGGGCTGGCACGGCATTTGCAGTAATGACCGCGTACTCGTTTTCCCGACACGGACATGCAGATGGATCGACACCCACCCCATATCGTCACCGGCGCCGCGATGGACAAGGTCGTGCCGAAGAAGAAGCGCCGCATCTGGCTGCGCATCGGCGCCGCCGTCGCGGCCTGCGCGGCCTGCGGCTTCGCGCTCTGGCATTTCGCCCCGCACGGGCTGCAGGTGGCCGCCGCCGACGTGCGCGTGGCTACCGTGGCGCCGGGCGTGTTCCGCGACGATATCGTCGTGCGCGCCACCGCCCAGCCGCTCAACGCCGTGATTCTCGACTCGGTCGAATCGGGCCGCGTCGAACAGGTCTTCATCCGCGATGGCCAGATGGTGAAGAAGGGCGACCTCCTGTTCCGCCTGTCCAACCCGCAGCGCAATATCGAGCTGCTGCGCACCCAGGCCGAAACGGCGCAGCAGGTGTCCAACCTGTCCAACCTGCGGGTGACGCAGGAAGCGGGGCGCACCGACCACCAGCGCCGCCTGTCCGACCTCGAATTCGCATACCAGCAGGGCGCCAAGCAGCATGCGCGCAACGAGCGCCTGGCCGACAAGGGCTTCATCTCCCAGGCGGCGCTGGAAGAATCGGCCGACAAGCTCGCCCAGCAGAAGCGCGCGCTGGACGAGGAACGCGCCCGTTCCCGGCTCGAGGAAACGGTGCGCAGCGGCGCGCTGGCCGAGATGCAGACCGCGATCAACGGCCTCAATTCGGGCCTGAAGCTGGTCGCCGAAACCGTGGACGCGCTGGCCGTGCGCGCGCCGATCGACGGCATGCTGGCCGACTTCCACCTGCAGGTCGGCCAAACGGTGCAGATGAACGAACACATCGGCCGCATCGACGATCCGAAGCAGTTCAAGCTGGTGGCCGACGTCGACGAGTTCTACCTGAACCGCATCGCGGTGGGCCGTCACGGCACCGTGCGCCAGGACGACAAGGAATACCCGGTCACGATCGGTGCAGTCTTCCCGCAGATTAAGGACGGCCGCTTCACGGTCGAACTCCACTTCGGCAAGGACCAGCCGCCGGTGCTCAGCCCCGGCCAGGGCATCGACGCCCAGCTCACGCTGGGCGCTCCGGCCCAGGCCATGCTGCTGCCGAACGGCGCCTTCGCCAACGATACCGGCGGCGCCTGGGCCTTCGTGCTCGGCGCCGGCTCGAACATCGCCGACAAGCGCGCGATCAAGCTTGGCCGCCGCAGCAGTACCCAGATCGAAGTGCTGTCCGGTCTCTCCAACGGCGACCGCGTCATCATCTCCAGCTACACTCCGTTCGGGAAGACCGAGCGGGTCGAACTCACCAAATAACCAGGGATCCACATGCTCAAACTCTCAGGCGTCAGCAAAGTCCACCAGACCGGCGAAGTGCAAACCACCGCGCTGGACCACATCGACCTCGACATCGCGGCCGGCGAATACGTCGCCATCACCGGGCCGTCCGGCTGCGGCAAGTCCACGCTGCTGTCCGTGCTCGGCCTGCTCGACATTCCCAGCAGCGGCGACTACTGGTTCGAAGGCCGGAACGTCGCCGGCTGGAGCGAATCGAAGCTGAACGAGCTGCGCCGCGGGCGCGTCGGCTTCATCTTCCAGAGCTTCAACCTGATCGAGGAATTGTCCGTGTTCGAGAACGTCGAACTGGCGCTCGAATACACCGGCACCTCGGCCAGCGAGCGCCGCGAACGGGTCTCGAGCATGCTGCACAAGCTGGGTGTGGCGCACCGCGCCGGACACCGCCCCTCGCAGCTGTCGGGCGGCCAGCAGCAGCGCGTGGCGATCGCGCGGGCGCTGGTGGCCGGTCCCGCCCTGCTGCTGGCCGACGAACCGACCGGCAACCTCGACACCGCCCACGGCGACGAGGTGATGCGCCTGCTCCGCCAGATCAACGAGGAAGGCACCACCGTCGTGATGGTGACCCACTCGCCGGCGCACGCGGCCCAGGCCTCGCGCACCCTGCACCTGCTCGATGGCCGCGTGGTGGTCGACGCGCTGCAGGCCGCGTAAGGAGCGCCCCGTGAACCTGCGTGATTTCCGCGTCGGCTGGCGCCTGCTGGTCAAGGAACCGGCGTATTCGTCGGTGGTGATTGCCGGCCTGGCGGTCGGCGTGGCGGTGTGCTTCCTGCTGCTCGGCCTCGTGCGCCACTCGTTTTCCTACGACCGCAACGTGCCCGAGCGCGAGCATGTCTACCAGATGATGGAACGCTGGAACCTGGCGGTGCTGGGGAATAAATGGTCGCCGGGGATGAGCATCGCCGCGCGCGACGCCGCGATCGCCAGCGGCCAGCCGCTGCTGGCCACTGCGTTCCTCAACCGCGGCTTCGACGTTCGCGCCGGCTCGCACGTGGTGGCGCTGGGGATCGCGCTGGTCGATCCCGACTTCGAAAAAATCTTCCAGCCCAGGGTGCTGGCCGGCGACCTGCACGCCGCGATCACGCGCCCCGAAGCTGTCGCGCTCACGCGTAGCACGGCGCTGAAATTGTTCGGCACCGTCGATGCGGTCGGCAAGACGCTGCAGAACGACAAGCAGAATTTCGTCGTGCTGGCGGTCGTCGCCGACCAGCCGGCGGCCAGCACCATGCCCTACGATTCGCTGGCCGGCACCAACAGCGCCTTCCTGGCGCCGAACGAGGTCAAGTCCTGGGCGAACCGCTGGGGCATCACGGTCGGAACCGCCTACCTCAAGCTGCTGCCGGGGGCCGACAAACAGCTGGTGCTCGACGCGATCCGCGCCGGCCTGCTCAATTCGCGGCTGGTCAAGCGCGACTACGTGGAGCAGGTTGCGGGCCTGGGCGGCCGCGACCTGATCGAATACAAGCTGACGCCGATCGCGGACGCCTATCTCGACCCCGACCAGGAAGGCACCACCGACGTCCACGCCGACGTCCGGCCGATCTACGGCCTGGCCGCGGTGGCGGTGCTGATCCTGCTGCTGGCCGCGACCAATTACGTCAACCTCGCCACCGTGCGCACGCTGGCGCGCCAGCGCGAGATCGCCGTGCGCAAGGCGCTGGGCGCGACGGCGCCTGCGGTGGCACGCCTGTTCCTCGCCGAATCGGTGCTGGTCTGCCTGATCGCGACCGGCTTCGGGCTGCTGCTCGCGTGGCTGGTGCTGCCTGTGTTTTCGGACCTCGTGCAGCGCAAGTTCGACAATATGTTCAGTGTCGGCGCGATCGCGGCGGCGCTGCTGTTCGGCGTGGTGCTCGGGCTGGCGGCCGGTGCCTACCCGACCTGGTCGGCGCTGGGCGTGCGCGCCACCTCCGCGCTGGCGGGCCGCGGCAATGGCGAGACGCCGCGCGGCCTGTGGCTGCGGCGCGCGCTGACCGCGCTGCAGTTCGCGGCGGCGATGGGGCTGACCGGCACCACGCTGGCGGTCGCGTGGCAAACCCATTACGCCAGCACGCTCAGCCCCGGCTTCAATCCGGGGCCGATGGTGATCTTCGGGACCCATAACAATATGAGCGATCCGCGCACCCGCGCCTTGCGCGAAGCGATTTTGCGCTTGCCGGGCGTCGAGAGCGTGGCGGAATCCGGCAATGCCTTCACCTTCAGCAACAACATCACGACCCTGCGCCGCGACGGCGGCGATGCGACGGACCTGAACCGCTACAACGTCAGCCCGGAATTCTTCCAGGTGTATGGCCTGCAGCCGGCCGCGGGGCGCCTGTTCGATCCGGCACAGGATACGATGGAAGCGAGCGACCGCGTGGTCATCAACGCTTCCGCCGCGCGCAAGCTGGGCTTCGCGACGCCGCAGGACGCGGTGGGCAAGATGCTGACGGACCCGGGCGGCGACAAAAAACTGGCGCGGATCGTCGGGGTGGCGCCGGACATGCGGCACCAGTCCGCGCGCGGCGCCGAGCAGCCGAGCGTGTTCTACCTGGGCGAACGCCTCAACGTGTTCACCGTGAAGACCAGCCGCGACCCGGCGGGGCTGAAGCGCGAGATCGAAGCCATCTGGCCGCGCTTCTTTCCCAACGAGACGCAGGAAGTGGTCCGCATGACCAAGTTCATCGCCGACGAGTTCTACGCCGACGACCTGCGCCTGGCCAAGCTGCTGGCCGCATCGAGCGTGATCGCGATCGCCATCGCCGCCTTCGGCATCTACGTGCTGGCCGCATACAGCGTGCAGCGCCGCACCAAGGAAATCGTGCTGCGCAAGCTGTACGGCGCGCGCCAGGGCGCGATCGGCAAGCTGGTGGCGCGCGAATTCGCCACGCTGATCGGCATCGGCGCGCTGGTCGGCCTGCCGCTGGCCTGGATCGCGACCCAGCGCTACCTGGCGCCGTTCACCGAACGCGCCCCGGTCGGGCTGTGGACGCTGCTGGCGGCGCTGGCGCTGGCCGGGCTGGTCACGCTCGGCTCCACGCTGCGCCACACGCTGGCCGCGATCCGGATTACACCAGTGCGCGCGCTGCGCGACTGAGACAAGGGAAAAAATATGAAACCGCGCGATTTTCGCATCGGCTGGCGCCTGCTGGTCAAGGAACCGGCTTACTCGGCAGTGGTCATCATGGGACTGGCGGTGGGCTTTGCGGTGTGCTTCCTGCTGCTCGGCTACGTGCGGCACTCGCTGTCCTACGACCGCCAGGTGCCTCAACGCGACCGCGTATTCCGCCTGATGCAGCACTGGAACCTGTCGCAATCGTACGGCGGCTGGGACGATGCGGCCAGCATGCCGGCGCGCGACGCGGCGCTGGCCAGCGGCCAGCCGCTCATTGCCAGCGCCGTCATCGACCAGGCTGCCGACATGCGGGTGGGCGATACCGTCAAGCGGGTCGGGATCGCGGTGGTCGATCCGGCTTTCGAGAACATCTTCCAGCCTAAGGTGCTGGCGGGCGACCTGCACGATGCGCTGTCGCGGCCCGATATGCTGGCAGTGACACGCGAAACGGCGATCAAGCTGTTCGGCCGGCCCGACGTGGCGGGCCAGACCGTGACGTTCGACGACCGCAGCTTCAGGATCGGCGCGGTGCTGGCGGATCAGCCGGCCGCCACAACCCTGCCCTTCGAATCGCTGGCGGGCACCTCGACCGCATACTGGAACAAGGAATACCGCGACCTGGTGACGCAGAACTGGGGCTCGGCGCATGGCCGCGTCTACATCAAGATGCTGCCGGGCGCCGATCCACGCGCCGTGCTCGATGCGGTGCAGCGTGCATTGCGCGCCTCGCCCATCTACCTCGGCCTGGCGCCGGACCAGCTGGCCCACCTGGCCGGCCGCAACCTGGTCGACTTCCGCCTTGGCCCGCTCGCCGGCGCCTACCTCGACCCCGATACGCCGGACGCCCGCACGCCACACGGTGATCGCCACACCATCTATGGCCTGGCAGCGGTGGCGGTGCTGATCGTGCTGCTGGCCGCGACCAATTACGTCAACCTGGCCACCGTGCGCACCCTGCGCCGCCAACGCGAGATTGCGATGCGCAAGGTGCTCGGCGCCGCCGCCCCGTCGGTGGTACGCCAGTTCCTCGCCGAGAGCGTACTGGTGTGCCTGATCGCGACCGCCATCGGCCTGCTGCTGGCCTGGCTGCTGCTGCCGATGTTCTCGGACCTCGTGCAGCGCAAGTTCGACCATATGTTCGACCCGGCGGCGCTCGCAGTCAGCGTGGTACTCGGCCTGCTGCTTGGACTGGCTGCCGGCGCCTACCCGACCTGGTCGGCGCTCCACGTGCTCCCTACCACGGCACTGGCCAGCCGCGGCGATGCCGAAGGCGCGCACGGCCTGTGGCTGCGCCGCACGCTCACGGTGCTGCAGCTGGCGGCGGCCATGGGGCTGACCGGCACCGCGCTGGCCGTGGCCTGGCAGACGCATTACGCCAGCACGCTCAATCCGGGCTTTGCGCCCGAGCCACTGCTGACGCTCAGTCCCAACAAGGACATGCGCGACCCGCGCGTCCAGGCCTTCCGCGATGCGGTCGCGCGGCTGCCGGGCGTGGACAAGGTCGCGGAAAGCGATACGCCTGTCACCAGCAGCGTCAACCGCACTTCGCTGCGGCGCGACGGCGGCGAGTCGACCCAGATGAACTACTACACCGTCAGCCCGGAATTCTTCGATACCTACGGCTTGAAGCCGGTGGCGGGCCGCCTGTACAACACCGCGATGGACACGCTGAACAGCACCGGCCGCGTGGTCATCAACGAATCGGCGGCACGCAAGCTGGGCTTCGACAATCCGCAGGACGCCGTCGGCAAGATGCTCACCAGCGGGAACAGCGCCGAGAAGCCGGCCCAGATCGTCGGCGTGGCGCCGGACCTGCGCCACCGCAGCGCCCGCGAGGCCATGCAGGCCAGCGTGTTCTACCTGGGAGACAGGCTGTACGAGTTCACGGTGCGCAGCCGGAACCCGACCGCCGTGCAGGGCGAGATCGAACGCCTGTGGCCGACCTTCTTCCCCAACGACATGCTGGAGATCACGCGCATGGATACGCAGATCGCGCAGCGCTACGCCGACGACCTGCGCCTGGCCAAGCTGCTGGCTGCATCGAGCGTGATCGCGATCGCCATCGCCGCCTTCGGCGTGTACGTGCTGGCCGCCTACAGCGTGCAGCGCCGCACCCGCGAGATCGTGCTGCGCAAGCTGTATGGCGCCAGCGGCGGCGCGATCGGCTCGCTGGTGCTGCGTGAGTTCGCCCAGCTGACCTGCGCCGGCGCCCTGCTTGGCCTGCCGGCCGCGTGGATCGCGACGGAACGCTACCTGGCGCCGTTCACCGAGCGCGCCCCGGTCGGCATGTGGACCGTGCTGGCGGCGCTGGCGGTGGCGCTGGCGGTAGCGCTGGGCGCGACGCTGCGCCACACGCTGGCGGCGATGCGGCTCACGCCGGTCCTCGCCCTGCGCGATTGAGTGAAGATGCGAAAATATTATGGAACCCGGCGGGAGCTTGTTTCATAATGGGATTTTCCTTTCCCATGGAGCAAGCATGCCGACCCAGGATACACCCACCAGTTACGGATCGATTTCGCGGTTTAACCATTGGTTCGGCGCCCTGCTGGTGCTGGTGCTGCTGGCGATCGGCCTGTATTTCGAGGATATGCCGCGCGGCGACGTGAAGAAGTTCTGGCGCGGCCTGCACATCGCGATCGGCACCTTCGCCTGCCTGTTCTTCCTGTGGCGCGTCTACTGGCGCATGCGTTCGCCATCGCCGCGCGAGCTGCCGCAGGCGCGTCCGCTGCAGCTCGTGTCCAGGCTGGTGCACGTGCTGCTGCTGGTGGGGATCGTGGTGCTCGCGCTTACCGGCCCGCTGTCGATCTGGGCCACCGGACGCGGGATCCCGGTGATGGGCTGGTTCAGCGTGCCCAGTCCCTTGCCCGAATTCCGCTCGCTGCACAAGCCGCTGGAAGAGATCCACAGCTGGGTCGCGGACGGCATGCTGTACCTGATCGGCCTGCACCTGCTGGGCGTCGTCAAGCACCAGTTCATCGACCGCGACAACATCCTGCGGCGCATGGCCGGCCGCGCCTGAGCGAAAAAAAACCGGGCTGCAGCCCGGTTTTTTATTGCGTCGCCCGCTTACTGCACGGCGATCAGCTCGATGTCGAACACCAGGCCGGAATTCGGTGGGATGCCGCCGGTGCCCGAGGCGCCGTAGCCCAGGCTGGACGGGATCAGCACGGTGCGCTTGCCGCCCACTTTCATGCCCTGCACGCCCTGGTCGAAGCCGGCGATCACGGAACCGCCACCGACCACGTAGGAGAACTGGCCGGTGTCGAACTGGCTACCCTTGTTGCCGGTCGCCGTGGTGCTGTACAGCCAGCCGGTGTATTTCACGGTCGCGGTCTTGCCGACGGCGGCGACGGCGCCGGTGCCGGTCGTGGTATCGGTAAAGCTCAGCGTGGCCGGGCTGGCCACGCTGCTGGACGAGCCGGTCGACGAGCTGCCGCCACCACCGCCGCAAGCGGTCAGGCTCAACATGGCGACGAAAGCGGCGATCAGGGGTAACTTCAGTTTCATGAAACGGTCCTTGCGGGTGAAAAGTGGACAGGAGCCAAACACATTACCGTAAGGAATCTGCAGGAGGTGTGCAGACTTTGTAAGAATTTGTATCAAATCTCGACTTGTGTCCCAAGTTCGATGACACGGTTCGGCGGTATCTGGTAATAGTCGGCGGCGGCGCGGGCGTTGCGCGACATCGCGATGTACAAGTGCTCGCGCCAGCGCGCCATGCCGCGGCCCGGCACCGAGATCACGGTCTGGCGCGCAATGAAGAAGGACGTCTCCAGCATGTTGAACTCCATGTCGTGCGCCTCGGCCAGCGCGGCCAGCACATGCGGGATGTTCGGCTCGTCCTTGAAGCCGTAGCAGACGTTCAGCTGGAAACAGTTGTGGCCGAGCGGCGTGATGGTCGCCTGTTCCGACGGCGGCACGTAGGGCTCCTCGCGGATATGCACCGTCAGGAACACCACGCGGTCATGCAGCACCTTGTTGTGCGACAGGTTGTGCAGCAGCGCGTGCGGCACGCCGTCGCTTTCGCTGCGCAGGAAAATGGCGGTGCCGGGCACGCGCACCGGCGGCGCCACGAACAGCGACTGCAGGAAGTCGTCGAGCGGGATCGCGTGCTCCTGCAGGTTCTCGAACACCAGCTCGCGTCCGCGCTTCCAGGTCAGCATCACGGTCAGCATCACGGAGCCGAGCAGCAGCGGGAACCAGCCGCCGTGCAGAAGTTTCAGGCTGCTTGCCGAGACCAGCGCGATGTCCATCGTGATGAAAAACACGGTGGCGCCGACCGACAGCAGCAGCGGCAGGTGCCAGCGGAAGCGGATCACGAAGAAGGTCAGGATGGTGGTGGCCAGCATGGTCATGGTGACCGCGATGCCGTAGGCGCCGGCCAGCTTTTCGGACGAGCCGAAGCCGACCACCGCGGTCAGCACCACCGCCATCTGCAGCCAGTTCACGGCCGGCATGTAGATCTGGCCGATCTCGCGCTCCGAGGTGTGCATCACGCGCATGCGCGGCAGCAGGCCGAGGGCGATGGCCTGCTTGGTCATCGAGTAGCTGCCGGAAATGGTGGCCTGCGACGCGATCACCGCGGCGATGGTCGACAGCACCACCAGCGGATACACGCTCCAGCTGCCGAGCTGGCGGAAGAAGGGATTCTCGATGGCGTCCGGCGTGGACATCAGCAGCGCGCCCTGGCCCATGTAGTTGAGCAGCAGGGCCGGAAACACGATCATGAACCAGGCGATGCGGATCGGCTTCTTGCCGAAGTGGCCCATGTCCGCGTACAGCGCCTCGGCGCCGGTAAAGGCCAGCACCACGGCGCCCAGCGCGACGAAGGCGACGAAGCGGTTCTCGCCGAGGAAGGCGAAGGCGTACCAGGGGTTGATCGCGGCCAGGATCTGCGGCGCGCGCATGATGTTGATGACGCCCATGATGGCCAGCGCCGCGAACCACACCATCATGATCGGCCCGAACCAGCGGCCGATGCCGGCGGTGCCGTGGCGCTGCAGCGAGTACAGGGCCACCAGCACGATGATCGTCAGCGGCACCACATACTGGGACAGCCCGGGCGTCGCCACCTCCAGGCCCTCGATCGCGCCCAGCACCGAGATCGCCGGGGTGATGACGCTGTCGCCGTAGAACATGGTGGCACCGACGACCCCCAGCAGCATCAGCGGAAACTGCCAGCTGCTGCGCTTGGCGGAGGACATGGCCAGCGCCATGATCGCCATGATGCCGCCCTCGCCGCGGTTGTCCGCGCGCAGCACCAGGGTGACGTACTTGAGGGCGACCACCAGGGTCAGGCCCCAGAAGATCAGGGACAGGATGCCAAGCAGGTTGGCATGGTTCAGCGCGAGTCCGTGCGCCGGGTCGAAGATGGTCTTGAGCGTGTACAGCGGGCTGGTACCGATGTCGCCGTAGACGATGCCGATTGCCGCGACGGTCAGGCCGGCGACGCCGCTTTTTTTATGTTCCGATGCCAAGTTGTCACCATTTTTCATTTTGGTGCGCTGCACAATATTCCTGTCCGAGGCGAAATGCAAGCCCTGTACCAATCGTGCAACTGTACTCCTATCTCGGCTGGGTCTTCCACCAGGCCAGCAGTGCGCGCAGCGCCTCCGGCTGGTTGACCGGCGCCGGCCGTCCGGCCTGGTCGCGCGTATTGACGCCATGGCAGGAAGCGCACACCCGCATCTCGCCGGCCTGGAAGGTGATCCAGTTGCGCTCGCGCACCACGGCGTCGCCGGCGCGGTCGGTGGTTTGCCAGCTCAGCGCGCGGCGCGCCGGCACGAAGGCGGCGGTCGAACCGTCCGGTGCGATGCGCACGCTGCCGGCCGGGCCGCCGGGATTGGCCGGATTGCCTCCCTCGTGCAGCGGCTGGGCGATGATGCGGCGGCCAGGACGGCCGGGATAGGCGCGCAGCTGTTCGCCCTCGAACAGCTGGAAGTGCGCGATCTCGTAGACCTTCGCATCGGGGACGCGCGCCGACAGGGTCTGGACGCCGCCCGGCACGCGCAAGTTGAACGGCTGCTGCAAGTCTGCACGATCGCGGCTGGTCTGGTCGCGCGTTACGAGCAGGGCGAGGTCGTTGCGCAGCAGCCAGGCGCGCAGTTCGTCCTCGCTGACCCGCTCCTGCGCCAGCACGGCGCGTTCGGGCGCTTCGAGCCCGGCCTGCGCGCGCTGTGGCCGCGGGCGTGGGCGCAATTCGGCCGCTTCCAGTTCCCACAGCTCGCCGGACCAGCTCTTGCGGCCGTCGGACTCCCACCACGACACGCTCTTGCGAATGCCGCCGGTGAGCGCGGCGCCGGCGCGCCACAGTCCGGATCTGCCATCGCGTTCGAGGCGCACCAGGCGCAGGCCGGACAGCGTGCCGCCCTCCTGCGGCGCGCGCACGTCGCGGGTGTGGCTGGCGACCAGCGCGCCGTCGGCCAGCGCCAGCGGATTGCGGAAGCGCCCTCCGGGGAGCGCGTCGCCGGGATCGCCCGGCGTAAGCGGATCGATGGTCATCTGCTCGCCGTTCAGGCCCGCGCCGCCGCGCAGCAGCACCAGCTGGCCGGTGCCGAAACTGCCGCGGTCGCGCGCGGCGACGGCGACATAGCTGCCGGACCGGCGCGCATCCTCGCGCAGCTGGAACAGGCCGCCCTCGCGCCGGATGCTGCTGCGGTTGGCGTGCAGGGTGTCGACGGTCTGGCCGGACAGCGCGGGATCGTCGCGGAAGCTGGGCGTCATGTAGCCGAAGGCCAGTTCGTGCTGGCCGACGTGGTTCAGGGTCTCCTCGCCGCTGCCGTCCTCGTTCATCGCCCACGCGGTGAAGAAGTTGGTGATGAGGCCATTCACCCTGCCGTACCTGCCTTCGCGGGGCGCGCGCGGTTCCGGGAACACTTCGGTACGCGAAGGCAGCGGCAGCGCGCCGAGCGCTTCGCCGGCGAAGTTGAAGGAGCGGAAGGGCAGCGCCACGCCGTTGGCGCTGGCGTCGCGGTCGCGCTGGGCCAGCTGGTCCTGCTGCAAGTGGTCCCAGCGGACAAACACCACCCGCCCGTAGCTGTCGATGAAGGGACTGAAGGCGCCGCTCGGCGTATGGTTCAGGATGCGCAGCGTGTGGTTGCGGCGGTCCAGGCTCCAGATGCCGGTGGTGGTGGGCGTGGCTTCGTATTCGTCCAGTTGCGGATACAGGTGCGGCTGGCCGCCGCGCGGGCGGTCCGAGGTGAACAGGATGCGGCCGTCGCTGGCGTACAGCGGCGAGACGTTGTTTGCTTGCGCCGGCTGCCCGGCCACGCGGACGATGCGGGCGCGCTCGCCCCTGGCCAGCCCGGTCGCTTCGTACAGCTGCCAGAACACGCGCGGATGCTGGCCCGGCCCGGCCGGCGCGCCGACCAGCATCGAGAAGATCGCGCGCTTGCCGTCCCAGTCGCTGGCCGGCTCGCGCACCGCGATGGCGCGGGCGCCCTGCATGCCGTCGTAGCCAAAGCCGGCTTCGCGCGTCAGGTTGCGCAGGCTGCCGTCCGGGTAGCGCAGCATCAGGTCGCCGCCGCGCGGCACCTGCGCGATGCCGGTCATGTGGTTGGCGAAGGCGGACAGGCGAGCGGCATTGTCGGTGGCAAGCGGCACCTGGGTGGCGAACAGGATCGGGAAGCTGGCCGGCGGCGCCGGCGCCGCGTTCACGTTCACCGTCAGCGCGGCTTGCGCCGTCCGGCCGGCGGCGTCGCGCGCGGTGAGCGTGTAACCGGTGGTGATGCCGGGGCTGACGGCGACGCTGCCGCTGGCCGCGACCTTGCCGACGGCGGGTGCGATCGCGACCTCGCCTGCGCCGTTCACCTTCCAGCGCAGCTGCGCAGCCTGACCCGCATCGACGGCCGGCGCATCGACCGAAAAATCGGCGATGGCGGGCGGCGCGGCGTCGCGCGCGCCATCGCCGCAAGCGGCCAGCAGGACGGCGAAAAAGGCAAGGCGTGGAACAGCAAGCTTCATGGGCGCACGATTAGACAAATTGTTGCAAGTTTAGCTCAGCAATGGTTCATACTTGCCACAATAAAAACAGCAGGAGACGTCATGCGTTTGGCTCGACATCGTGGACAGGACAAAGTGGCGCTGCTTGCCATCGCGGCTGCGGGCGCGGTACTGGTGGCATGCGGCGGCGGCGGTGGCGGCTCGCCCGCGGTGGCGCCGCCGGTGACGGTGACCCCGCCGCCGCCGGTCAACGGCCCCGCGTGGCTGGGCTTCGGCAGCAACGCGCAGCACACGGCGGTGTCGCAGATCGCCACGCAAGACCTGTCCCGGATCCGCTGGCGCACCCCGGTCGACCTGGCGCCGCAATACAGCGCGCAGGGCTACCTGCTGATCCACTACGGTTCGCCCGCGATCACCAGCGCCAACACGGTGCTGGTGCCGGTCAAGCGCGGCACGCTGGGCAGCTACGTGGTCGAGGCCCACGCCGGCGCCGATGGCACGCTGCTGTGGACCATGCCGAGCGACTGGATCGTGCCCGCGCATCGCTGGTCGCCCAGCTATAACGTCACGCTCACCGCCGGCAACCGCGTGTACGCTCCCGGCAGTGGCGGGCGCGTGTGGTACCGCGACAATGCCGATTCGGCCAGCTCCGCCAACCAGAGCACCGCCTTCTACGGCGACAGCGCCTACAATGCCAACAAGTCCGGCTACGACGCCACGGTGTTCGTGAATACGCCGATCACGGCCGACAGCGCGGGCAATATCTACTTCGGCTTCTCGGCGCTGGCCGGCGCGCCGGGCGGGCTGAAAGGCGGGATCGCGCGCATCTCCGCCAACGGCACCGGCAGCTGGGTCGCGGCCACCACGCTGACCCAGGACAGCGACATCAACAAGGCCGCCATGAACAGCGCGCCGGCGCTGTCGGCCGACGAGAAGACCGTGTACGTCGCGGTCAACGGCGACAGCGGCGCCAAGGGCTACCTGCTGGCGCTGGACACGTCCACGCTGGCGCTCAAGGCCAAGGCGCTGCTGGTCGATCCGCAGTCCAAGGCGGCGGCCATGGTGTCGGACGATTCGACCGCCTCGCCCACCATCGGGCCCGATGGCGACGTGTTCTTCGGCGTGCTGGAAACGACCTACGCAGCGCACAATGCGCGCGGCTGGCTGCTGCATTTCGATGCGAACCTGGCGCAGTCGAAGACGCCCGGCTCCTTCGGCTGGGACGACACCGCCTCGATCGTGCCGGTGGCGATGGTGCCCGGCTACACGGGATCGTCGAAGTACCTGATCACGACCAAGTACAACAACTACGGCCGCGCCGGCAGCGGCGATTCGCGCAACAAGGTGGCGCTGCTTGACCCGAACGCGACCCAGGCCGATACGATCACGCCGTCGATCGCGGTGATGAAGGAAGTGCAGACGGTGCTGGGCGTGACGCCGGATCCGACCTATCCGGGCGGCGTGGTGGAGTGGTGCATCAATACGGCTGCGGTGGAT
The DNA here is from genome assembly GCA_023389425.1 of Pseudomonadota bacterium. Lineage (GTDB taxonomy): Bacteria > Pseudomonadota > Gammaproteobacteria > Burkholderiales > Burkholderiaceae_D > Telluria. Next base: position 18,045 of record JAEWEK010000247.1, read on the forward strand.
CCCTTCACCAAGTCGATCCTGGCCAACAGCGAGGATGGCACCTTGTATCGCTGGGACATGGCGACCAACAAGCTGACCCAGAGCGTCAAGCTGACCAGCGGGCTGGGCGAGTCGTACACACCGACCGCCATCGGGGCGGATGGGACGGTGTATGCGATTAATAATGCGGTGCTGTTCGCGGTGGGCAAGTGACCGCCACCGTCGTCCCCGCGCAGGCGGGGAGCCGTAGACCGCTCGCATGACTCAAAGCGTGTAGTCGTGTTACCGCATGCTCAGCATGGGTCCCCGCCTGCGCGGAGACGACGGTAGTTTAGTGGTGTGGGTGTACTCGCCGGCCCCGGCAGCCATTTCGGATTTCAGGGATAATGTCCGGCTAGCAATCCCACACCACCGTCCCCATGCAAACCGGCATTCTCTCCGCGGCCCTGGCATTCCTGTGCTGGGGGCTGTTCCCCCTGTATTTCCACGCGATCGGCGACGTGCCGCCGATGCAGATCCTGGCGCACCGCATGGTGTGGTCGATGCTGTTCCTGGTGATCGTGCTGACCGTGCGCCGCCAGTGGGGATGGCTGAGCCTGGCGCGCAAGCCCAAGATCCTGCTCAGCTTCATCGCCTCGGCCTTCTTCCTGAGCGCCAACTGGGGCCTGTACATCTGGGCCGTCACCAGCGGCCACGTGATCGAATCCTCGCTCGGCCACTTCATCAACCCGCTGGTCAACATCATGTTCGGCTACCTGCTGCTGAAGGAACGCCTGCGTCCCGGCCAGTGGGGCGCGATCGCGCTGGCGGGGGCCGGCGTGGCGTGGCTGACCTGGCAATCCGGCAGCCTGCCGTGGATCTCGCTGCTGCTGGCGTCCACCTTCGGCATCTATGGCCTCTTGCGCAAGACCGCCGCGCTGGGCGCGCTCGAAGGCCTGTCCTTCGAAACCATGGTGTTGTTCCCGCTCGCGCTGGTCTACCTCGCATGGCTCACCGTGCACGGCGCGAACGCCTTCCTGAACACGCCGTCCGACACCACCCGCATCCTGCTGGTCGCGGCCGGCCCGATCACCGCCATCCCGCTGCTGCTGTTCGCCGCGGGCGCGCGCCAGATCCCGTTGTCGGTGCTGGGATTGCTGCAATACCTGTCGCCCACGCTGCAGTTCCTGCTCGGCGTGTGGCTGTTCCACGAACACTTTGACAGCGGCAAGCTGGTCGGCTTCGTGCTGATCTGGACCGCGCTCGTGCTGTATGCCGGCGAGGGCTTGCTGCGCCAAAGAATGAGCAGAAAAACCGCTGGGTAGGCGCTTTCTGTCGTATCCTGTCGTCCTCAATTTACTAAGTGACAAAGCATGGCCAATTACGTCTACACCATGAACCGCGTGGGCAAGATCGTCCCACCGAAACGCCAGATTCTCAAGGACATCTCGCTGTCCTTCTTCCCGGGCGCGAAGATCGGCGTGCTGGGCCTGAACGGCTCGGGCAAGTCGACCCTGCTGAAAATCATGGCCGGCATCGACACCGACATCCAGGGCGAAGCGCGCCCGATGCCGGGCCTGTCGATCGGCTACCTGCCGCAGGAGCCGCAGCTCGATCCGGAAAAAACCGTGCGCCAGGAAGTCGAGTCCGGCCTGGGCGAAGCCTTCGAAGCGCAAGCCAAGCTGGAAGCCGTGTATGCGGCCTATGCCGAAGACGGCGCCGACTTCGACGCGCTGGCCAAGGAGCAGGAGCGGCTGGAAGCGATCATCTCCGCGGCCGATGGCGGCAACCTGAACCTGCAGCTGGAAATGGCCGCCGATGCGCTGCGCCTGCCGCCGTGGGACGCCAGGATCGGCGTGCTGTCGGGCGGCGAGAAACGCCGCGTGGCGCTGTGCAAGCTGCTGCTGTCCAAGCCCGACATGCTGCTGCTGGACGAGCCCACCAACCACCTGGACGCCGAGTCGGTGGAATGGCTTGAGCAGTTC
>JAEWEK010000256.1 GCA_023389425.1 Pseudomonadota bacterium
CTGACCAGCGCATTGCCCAGGCCCGCCGTCAGCGTCACCAGCGTGCCGACGCAGAAGTAGGCGATCCGCCGCTCCACCGGATGCGCCGGCGTCGAGGGCGAGCCGGGCAGCGACGGGCGTTCGTCCGGGTGCCATTCGCGCGGTTCATACGTGCCCATCACGTTCACGCCCTCCTCGCCTTGCCAGCCTGGCTACTGATTATGCGCCGGCTTTCCTTCCGTGCTAGCAATTTTCGCCACACGCAAAAATTTACTTTCGGAACTGGACTATTCGATATTGCTCTGCTTTTTTTCGGTGCCTAGAATCACTTCATTCCGATCGGCAATTTGTTACAAATTCCCCGCAGCGAGAATGTCCATGATTCGAGTCCGCCCTTCAGTTCGCAACATTACCTCCACTCTGCTGGCCGCTGTCGCGCTGCTGCCGGGTGTAGCAATTGAACAAGAGCTTCAGCTCGACTACCGCCTCAACGAGCACGTGATCCTGATCCCGGCCGGCCCGGACCGCCAGGCCATGCTGGAAACGACGGTGTTCCAGCCCAACGGTCCCGGTCCCTTCCCGCTGCTCATCATCAACCACGGCAAGGATCCCGGCGCCCCCAGCGCCCAGCCACGCGACCGCTTCTACCACATGGCCCACGCCTTCGTGGAACGCGGCTACGCGGTGCTGGTGCCGATGCGCGAAGGCTACGCCAATTCCACGGGCAAGTTCGCCGACCATGGCTGCGACATGACGGCCAACGGCTACGGCCAGGCCAAGGACATCCTCGACGCCCTCAACTATGCGCGCGAACAGCCCTGGGTCGACGCACAACACATCGTGATCGCCGGCCAGTCCTACGGCGGCCTGGCCACCATCGCGCTCGGCACCCAGCCTTTGCCGGGGGTGAAGGCGCTGCTCAATTTCGCCGGCGGCCTGAAGGACCAGACCGAGGGCTGCGACTGGAAGGGCGAGCTGCTGACCGCCTTCGCCAGCTATGGCGCCAGCGCCAGGATCCCGAGCCTGTGGATGTACGGCGCCAACGATTCGCTGTTCTCGCCGGAGCTGGCGGCACGCATGCACCAGGCCTATTCGCTGGCCGGCGGCCAAGGCAGGCTGGTCGAATACGGCGCGTTCAAGCGCGATTCGCACGGAATGCTGGCCAGCCGCGACGGCGAGCAGATCTGGCTGCCGGAGACCGAGGAATTCCTGAAGGAAGCCGGGATGCCGACCAAGGTGCTGTACAAGGTGCCTGGGCCGCCGCAACCGTCCAGGACCGATTTCGCCAAGGTGGACGACGTGACCGCGGTGCCCTTCCTGACCGATAACGGCCGGCGCGCTTACGGCGAGTACCTGACCAAGCTGACGCCGCGCGCTTTCGCCGTGTCGCCGACCGGCGCCTGGACCTGGGCCGAGGAAGGCGAGGATCCGGAATCGCGCGCGCTGGCCACCTGCAACGCCAAGAGCAGCAAGCCGTGCAAGCTGTATTCCATCGACGATTATGTCGTGTGGAACGGCGACAGGCTGGACGCGGCGGAGAAGGCGGCGCTGACGGCGTCGGTGGCGCCGGCCAGCAAGCCGGGTTCCGACAAGGGTGCGGTCGGCGGCGGGACGGTGGCGCCGACCGGCAACTGAAGTCTCGAAAAATGGGGTTCCCGCCTCCGCTGGAACGACGACTCCTTTGAGGATATCGTCACGTCGGCGCAACGGTTTCGCCAGCCGTTCACGTCCACATCGGGGCCTCGCGCCGCTTTTCAGATGTAGCACAAACTCCTCGCTCGACACGACCGGGACAATGTCGGTGGCCTGAACCACGGAGCGTCCCATGTCCCCACTCACCAAGGCATGTCCTGCCCTGCTGCTGGCGCTGGCGGCGCTGTGGCCGGCCGTGCCTGCCGTGGCGGCGAACAACGATCCCGTGGTGCTGGTCCACGGCTTCCTCGGCTTCGGTCCACAGCAATTGCGCGCCACCGGTTTCAAATACTGGGGCGGCTATGGCGACATCGCCACCCACATGCAGCTGTACAAGGGTCCGCATGCGGTGTACGCCGCCGCTGTCGGCCCCATCAGCTCCAACTGGGACCGCGCGGCCGAACTCTACGCACAGATCAAGGGCGGCTGCGTCGACTACGGCGCCAGCCACGTCGTCAAATACGATCCGCCAGGCACCCCGCAAAAGCCGCCCGCCAAATGCTGGGCCGCGGACCCGGTCCGCAACCCGCAGCACTATCCGCTCGCCCTCTACCCGCAATGGGATGCGAACCACCCCATCCACCTGATCGGCCACAGCCAGGGCGGCACCACCATCCGCGCCCTGGTCGAACTGCTGGAACATGGCGCGCGCGGCCAAGGCGATGGCGAGCTCTACCAGGGAGGAAAAACCGGCTGGGTAAAGAGCGTGGTCACCATCTCCGCCCCGCACAACGGCACCACACTGCGCGACGCCATCCTCGACATCCTGCCCGACCTGCATTCGCCGCTGCGCGACATGTTCGACCGCGACATGGCCAACTGGGAACTGGCGCCGGACGGCGCACGCGACTTCAACCTGTGGGCACGCACCTCGCCGCGGGTCTACTATTTCTCGATCGGCACGCTGGCGACGGAAGCCGGCAGCTTGTGCTGCAATGGCACCGACCGGGCGGTCGCGCCGGTCCAGGACGTCCGCTACCAGTATCCGCGTGCGGACATGATCCCCTATTTCAAGCCCTATGCCGGCGAATGGATCGTCGGCTCGGTCATGCAGCACGGCATGGGCGCCTACACGCAAAGCGCACCCGGCCGCGTGCGCATCGACGACAGCTGGTTCCCGAACGACGGCGTGGTCAACACGGTCAGCATGCGCGCGCCCGGCGGCCATCCGGTGCGCGACTATGACGGCACGGCGCTACCTGGCGTATGGAATTTTCTCGGCAACTACCGCGGCTACGACCACTTCGACATCCTCAACTGGCCCAACCCGGGGCCGCCGGCCGATGCGGTGTACGACCGGATCGCGGACATCATTTTCGGCCTCTAGACAGGCCCACCGTTCAGCTCGCCGTGCGCAGGGCACGCGCCAGGTCGGACAGGCGATATGGCTTGTTGACGAAGCTGAAGTCGTTGATTTCCCTATGCCTTTCCCTGAGCGCCGGCAAGGGAAAGCCGGAGGCCACAACGATCTTCGTCGCGGGGAAATTCTCCCGCGTAAATTGCGCCAGTTCGATCCCATCCATGCCTTCCGGCATCACGATATCGGTGAACAGGATGTCGACCGGACGGGCGCGCAGCACCGCCAGCGCCTCGTTGCCACTGGGCGCGGTCAGCACGTTGTAGCCCATGTTCAGGAACAAGGACGTCGCCATGTCCATCAGGTCGGACTCGTCTTCGACGATCAGCACCGTCTCGGTACGGTCCTCGGCGGCTTCGCCCTTGCCCTGCACGGCCGGCAGGTAGATCGAAATGTCCGTGCCGGTTCCCAGTTCGCTGCGGATCACCACCTCGCCACCGGACTGCTTGATGAAGCCGTACACCTGCGACAGGCCCAGGCCGGTGCCCTTGCCCACCTCCTTGGTGGTGAAGAAAGGCTCGAAGGCGCGCCGAATGGTATCCGGCGACATGCCCGAACCGCTGTCGCACACGGAGACCTTCACGTAATCGCCCTGGCCGAGGCCACGCACCTCCTGCTCCTTCAGGCTCACGTTGGCCGTGCGGATCCACAGCTTGCCGCCGCCCGGCATGGCGTCACGCGCATTCACCACCAGGTTCAGCAGTGCGGACTCGAAACGGGCCCGGTCCAGGACGGTATTCGGCAGCAGGGGCGCGAGCGCGATGTCGAATTCGATCGAGGCGTTGCCGGCACGGCGCAGCACCGATTCGAAGCCCGTGATCAGGCGGTTGACGTTGTGCACCTCCGGCTTCAGCGGCTGCTGGCGCGCGAACGCCAGCAATTGCTGGGTCAGGGTGGCGCCGCGGTCGATCGCGCGCCGCATGCTGTCGAAGGTGCGGGCGTCGGCGCCGGTGGCGCGCTGCAGCTGCAGCACTTCCAGCCCGCTGGCCAGCACCGACAGCAGGTTGTTGAAATCGTGCGCGATACCGCCGGTCAGCTGGCCGATCGATTCCATTTTCTGGGCCTGGAACAAGGCGGCGTTGGCTTCGGCCAGCGCATCGGAGGCGGCCTTTTTTTCGGTCAGGTCGCGCGTGATCTTGGCAAAGCCGAGCAGCTTGCCGCTCTCGTCGTGGATGGCGTCGATCACGACGTGGGCCCAGAAGCGCGTGCCGTCCTTGCGCAGGCGCCAACCTTCGCTTTCCCAGCGTCCTTCCTTGGCGGCGGTCCCGAGCGCGAGCTTGGGCGTGCCGGCCTGGCGGTCTTCCTCGGTATAGAAGCGCGAGAAATGGCTGCCGACGATCTCCGCTTCCGTGTAGCCCTTGATGCGCTCGGCCCCGACGTTCCAGTTGGTGACGATGCCGTCCGGCGAGAGCATGAAGATGGCATAGTCGGTCACGCCCTGCATCAGCAGGCGGAAACGCTGCTCGCTGTCGCGCAGGGCGTCCTCGGCCTGCTTGCGGTCGGTGATGTCGCGCGTCACCTTGGCATAGCCGAGCAAGCGCCCTTCGCTGTCGTAGATCGGGTCGATGACCACATTGGCCCAGAAGCGGGTGCCGTCCTTGCGCACACGCCATCCCTCGGATGCATATTTGCCTTCGTTCAGAGCAATGCCGAGCGCGCGCGCCGGCAAGCCGCCGGCGCGGTCCTCCGCCGTATAAAAACGCGAGAAATGTTCCCCGATAATTTCGGCTTCGCTGTAGCCCTTGATTCGCTGGGCCCCGGCATTCCAGCTGGTAATGTAGCCGTTCGGGTCGATCATGTAGATCGCGTAGTCGGTGATACCGGCTACCAGGTACTGGAACCGCTCCAAGTCGCTCGCTGGCGAGCCATGTGTCACGCTGTTGGTCATTGGCGCTGCTTCAACCAAACGAGTGGTCAGTTAAATGCTTTAAATAATACACGCCGATATGCCAGCCTAGCCACACGGCTGACATCGCGCTCCCAGCCTTCACTCTCGCACAGAACTCGGGTTTACCAAAATGAAATGTTGCGAACTAGCCCACATTGACAAAAACACCTCGTGAAAAAAAAGTGTTGCAAACTTTCACAAATCCATCACAGCTCCTGCGGGGAGCGCGCTGCCATGGATGTAAAATATGAGGCAATTTCGCAATCGGCAAGTTTTCGTCCATGACCCAAACCCCTGCTCCCGCGCTCGACCTGTCGTCCTGCGCCAGGGAGCCCATCCGCACGCCAGGCAGCATCCAGCCGCACGGCTTTCTGCTGGTGCTGTCGCACGCGCTCGAGGTACTGCAAGCCAGCGCCAACCTCTGCGCACTGGTCGGCATCGCCGCCGCGGATGCCGCCGGCAAAACGCTGGCTGGCGTCATCGGCGAGACCGCATGCACGCGCATCGCACCGTCGCTCGACGACGCGACCTTGGGCGCGCGTCCCTTCTACCTGGGCACCGTCACCATCGCCAACGGCCGCCACTTCGACGTGCTGGCGCACGCATGGGATGAGGTGCTGCTGGTCGAGTTCGAGCAGGTGGAACGGGCCGACCCGGCCCACTTCCGCGAACTCTACCCGCTGATCGGCGACTTCCTGCTCAAGGTGAATGAGGCCGCCGGCATCGAGCAGCTGTCCCAGCTCGCGTGCCAGCACATCCGCTCGGTGACGGGCTTCGGCCGCGTGATGGTCTACCGCTTCGACCACGACGGCCACGGCCACGTGATCGCCGAAGCGCGCGACCAGTCCTATCACTCCTATCTCGGCCAGCGCTTTCCCGCCTCCGACATTCCGGCCCAGGCGCGCGAGCTGTACACGCTGTCGCGCATCCGCCTGATCCAGGACGCCAACTACACGCCGGCGCCGCTGGTCCCGCCCGCGAACCCGGTCACCGGCCAGCCCAACGACCTGTCGTTCGCGGCCTTGCGCAGCGTTTCGCCGATCCACCTGCAGTACATGCGCAACATGGGCACGCTGGCCTCGATGTCGGTGTCCTTGATGGTGCGCGGCAAGCTGTGGGGCCTGATCTCCTGCCACAACGCGGGGCCGGCCCCGGTCGCGTTCGAAAAGCGGGCCGCCTGCGAACAGCTGGGCCAGATCCTCGCGCTATGCATCGAGACGCGCGAGGACGCGAGCGAACTGCAGTTCCGGCTCGAGGTGCGGCGCATCATGGTGTCGATGCTGGGCGGCCTGACCAAGAGCGCCGACTTCGTCGACAACATGAGCGCCGTGTTCCCGCAGCTGATCCGCTTCGCGCGCGCCGGCGGCGTCGCCATCGTGGCCGACGACCGCGTGCTGACCTACGGCGGCACGCCGTCGCACGAACAGATCCAGGCGCTGGTCCGGTGGCTCGGCGTGCACGGCCACGGCGCGGTGTTCCACAGCGACCGCCTGCCGGCGCTTTACCCGCCGGCGCAGGACATGATGGACGTCGCCAGCGGCCTGCTGGCGATGCCGATCTCGCGCATCCACAAGCACTACCTGCTGTGGTTCCGTCCCGAGATGATCCACACCATCGAATGGGCCGGCAATCCGCATGACAAGGAGCAGCCGCGCGCACCCGCGCCGGGCGTGCCGCCGCAGCTGTCGCCGCGCACCAGCTTCGCGGCCTGGCGCGAAACCATCCGCGGCAGCAGCCTGCCCTGGCACAGCGCCGAGGTCGAGCTCACGGTCGAATTCCGCACCGCGCTGCTCGGCATTGCGCTCGAACGCGCCGAGCAGATGGCCGAACTGGCCGAGGAACTGGGCCGCGCCAACAAGGAGCTGGAAGCCTTCTCGTACTCGGTGTCGCATGACCTGCGCGCGCCGCTGCGCCACATCGTGGGTTTCTCCGACCTGCTGCTCGAATCGGCCGGCAACGAAGATGTCGACAAGCGCCAGCGCTTCCTCAAGAACATCAAGGATGCCGCGCGCCTGGCCGGCAAGCTGGTGGACGACCTGCTGTCGTTCTCGCAGATGGGCCGCGCCGCGCTACGCCCCACTGAGGTCGACATGCGCGACCTGGTCGAGGCCTGCATCGACGCGATGGCGCTCGAACTGCGCGAGCGCAGCATCGAATTCGACATCGGCGAGCTGCCGCGCATCGTGGCCGACCCCAGCTTCCTGCACCTGGCGCTGTACAACCTGCTGTCGAACGCGGTCAAGTTCACCGCCCAGCGCGAGCGGGCCGTGATCCGCGTTTGGGCCGAAGACACCCCGCAGGAAACCATCTTCCACATCGCCGACAACGGCGCCGGCTTCAACATGGATTACGTGCACAAGCTGTTCGGCGTGTTCCAGCGCCTGCACCGGATGGAGGATTTCCAGGGTACCGGCATCGGACTGGCCAACGTCCGCCGCATCGTCGAACGCCACCACGGGCGCGTGTGGGCCACGTCGGTGCAGGGCCAGGGCGCGACTTTTTCGTTCAGTATTCCCAAAAAATCAGAATCGGAGTAGAGGCATCACATGCTCAAGCCTATCTTGCTTGTCGAAGATAATCCACACGACCTGGAGCTGACGCTCATCGCGCTGTCCAAGAGCCAGCTCGCCAACGAAGTCGTGATCGCGCGCGACGGCGCCGAAGCGCTCGACTACCTGCACCGCCGCGGCGAGTTCCAGGACCGCCCGCACGGCAGCCCGGCCGTGGTGCTGCTCGACCTGAAGCTGCCCAAGGTCGACGGACTGGAAGTGCTGAAAGAGATCCGCACCACGGCGCATCTGCGCAGCCAGCCGGTGGTGATGCTCACCTCGTCCAAGGAAGAACAGGATCTCGTGCGCAGCTACGAGCTCGGCGTGAATGCCTACGTGGTGAAGCCGGTGGATTTCGGCGAATTCCTGCGCGCGATCGCGGACCTCGGCATCTTCTGGGCCGTGCTCAACGAACCGCCACCCGGTTCGAGCCGCTACGTCAAGCCGAAGTGAGGCGCACCTTGCGCGTGACGCCCACGCCGCAGCAGGTGGCGGATGCGCGCCGACAGCGCGTCCGGATGGTAGGGTTTCTGCAGCAGGTTGACCGAGGCCTCCAGCTTGCCCTCGCGTGACAGCAGGCCCTCGGGGTAACCCGAGGTGTACAGGAATTGCGCGCGCGGCAGCCGCCTGCGCACCACTTCCGCCAGATCCAGCGCACCGACCGCGCCGGGCATGATGACGTCCGAAAACACCAGGTCGATGGGGCGGCCGCTCTCGATGATCTCGATTGCGGCGGCCGCATCGTGCGCATCGAGCACGTGATAGCCCAACGCCGACAGGATGCCGCAGGTCGAGCTGCGCACGTCGGCTTCGTCTTCCACCACGAGGATGGTCTCCAGGCCGCCCAGCAGCGGCGCCCTTGGCGCGACCTCATCCTGCGCCGCCCCGCCATCGCTGCGCGGCAGGTAGATGCGCACGCTGGTGCCCTTGCCCGGTGCGCTGCGCAGCACGATCTCGCCGCCGGATTGCTTGACGAAGCCATACGCCATCGACAGTCCGAGCCCGGTGCCCTGCCCGGTCGGCTTGGTGGTGAAGAAGGGCTCGAAGGCGCGCTCCAGCACCTCGGGCGCCATGCCCTTGCCGGTGTCGGCCACTTCGATCACGACGTAGTCGCCGTCTCCCACTTCCGGGGCGTCGGCCTGGCCGCGCGCGGCATTGCTGGCGCGGATGGTGAGCGTGCCGCAGCCTTCCATCGCATCGCGCGCATTGATGGCCAGGTTCAGCAGCACATTATTCAGCTGGTTGGGATCGGCCGTCGTGGTCCACAGCCCGGGCGCGATCTCGGTCACCACGGTCGCCCGCGGGCCCAGCACGCGCCGCGTCATCTCGTCCATCTCGCGCAGCAGCTTGCCCGCGTCGAGCACCACCGCCTGCAGCGGCTGGCGCCGCGCGAAAGCCAGCAGGTGCGAGGACAGCTTGGCGCCCCGTTCGACGCCGGCAAGCGCCATGTCGATGCGGCCGCGCGCAATCTCGCTGACGCCGCCGACCAGTTTGAGCAGTTGCAGGTTGCCGCCGATGATCTGCAGGACGTTGTTGAAGTCGTGGGCGACGCCGCCGGTCAGCTGGCCGATCGCTTCCATTTTCTGCGCCTGGTGCAGGGCCGACTGGCTGGCCGCGAGCTGCTCCTGGCTGTGGCGCAGCGACACGAAGGCGGCATCGCGCTGGCGCCGCGCCACGCAGGCGCCGCTGTGATAGCGCACGCGCGCCACCAGCTCGCGCGCATCGGGCCACTTCACCAGGTAGTCGTTGGCGCCGTCCGCGAACGCGCGCGCCTTTGTCTCCGGGCTGTCTTCCGAAGACAGCAGGATCACCGGCAGGTGTTCGGTCGCGGGATCGGCGCGCAGGCGGCGCGTGACCTCGAAGCCGTCCATGCCCGGCATGCGCAGGTCGACCAGCGCCACCGTGACCGCACCTTCTCGCGCCAGGGCAAGGCCGCGCTCCGGGTCGCTCTCGTAGTGCAGGGTATGCCTGAACCGTTCCAGCCCGTGCGCGATGATGTCCCGAGCAAACGGCTCGTCATCGATAAGCAGGATCGGGCAGTGGCTGGAATCGTCTTCGATCATGCGGGCCTGTCCGGGTACAAGGTGAATTGTTGCAAAAATATAAGAAAAAGATTTTACAACAGTTTCATGGGCGTTGTAGGGACGGCAGGGCCAACCGTGCGCGGCGACGGGACGTCAAAAAAAAAGCAAAAAGCCCAACCGGACGGCTGGGCTTTTTGCTTGAACAATTCTGGCTCCCCGACCTGGACTCGAACCAGGGACCTGCGGATTAACAGTCCGTCGCTCTACCGACTGAGCTATCAGGGAATGGAGGCCGCATTATAGCGGCGCAATGCTGTTTCCGCCAGTCCTCCGTGCAGCGGCCCATTTTGCTTTGGTGGTCTGGCCACTTTGTGAGGTGGTCAACCATCCCCGGACTCACATGCAAACGGCCGCTTTCCCCTATGACAACCTCATCCCGCCTCCCGGGAAAAAACCGGCTGTGGCAAATTTGACGCACCGGCTCAGCTCGTGATTGCGCAATGTGGTCTAACCACTCTAGAATGGTCTGACCAATCATTAAAACAATTATATGAGCAAAAAGCCTACCGGCCCGCAGGAGACAGCGGCTTCGGAACCAAGGCTGTACCGGGTTGTGGCCGACCGCATCCAGGCCCTGATCCGCGACCAGCAGATCAAGCAAGGCGAGCGCCTGCCGTCCGAGCGCGACCTTGCCGCCCAGCTGTCGGTCAGCCGCGCCTCCCTGCGCGAAGCGCTGATCGCCCTCGAACTGGGCGGCATCATCGAGGTCCGCGGCGGCTCCGGCGTCTACGTCGGCGGCAGCCCGGCGCCCGACACCAATAAGGTCGTCGAGGCCGGCCCCGGCCCGTTCGAGGTGCTGTCCGCGCGCCGCCTGATCGAAGCGGAAATCTGCGCCATCGCCGCCCGCGTCGCCACCGACGGCGCCATCGACGCCATCCTTTCCAGCGTCGAAGAGATGGAACGCCACCAGGGCAATCAATCGCATTCGCACGACGAACAGGCTGACCGCAGCTTCCACCTCGCCATCGCTCGCGCCACCGGCAACAGCGCGCTGGTCGGCGTGATGGATTACCTGTGGCGCCAGCGCGGCAGCCTGTGGACCAAGCTGCAAGACCATTTTCAAACCGAGGAGCTGCGGCGCGAGACCTTGTCCGACCACCGCCGCATTTTTGTCGCGATCGCCGCGCACGACCCGGCCAACGCGAGACGCGCCATGCGCGCCCACCTGGAGCGCGTGACACGTACCTTCTCGAGGGGATAAGCACCACCTCTTCACCCAACCACGACCAGCAGGATCTCGGCCCTCCCCGTCCCCGGGAGCGCGCCCTCGTCCGAGCGGCACGGAGTACGCGAGGTACTCCTTCCTGCGACCCGCCAACGACAAGGCCGGGCGCAGTACACGTTCACAATTTGAGGAGACGTACCCAATGAACACCCGCCGTTACGACGAGTCCCGCCGGCTCGTCCTGTCGTCCATCGCCGCCGCCGTGCTGATCCTGGCAAATCAGGCCCACGCACAAACCGAAGCCCCGATGACCCGCGTCGAAGTGACCGGCACCAGCATCAAGCGACTGGCCGCCGAACAGGCGCTGCCGGTCACCGTGGTCAAGGCCGAGGACATCGTCAAGCAGGGCATGACCACCCTGGCCGACCTGATGATGTCGCTGCCGGAATCGAACTCGCTGCAGCCGTCCAACGCCGGCGCCGGCACCAACATCAACCTGCGCGGCCTGGGCGTGAACCGCACCCTGGTGCTGCTGAATGGCCGCCGCCTGGCGAACGAAGCGACCGCCGACGGCTTCCAGTCGCTCGACATCATCCCGATCAGCGCCCTGGCGCGAGTCGAGGTGCTGCGCGACGGCGCCTCGTCGATCTACGGCTCGGACGCGATCGGCGGCGTGGTCAACTTCATCACCAAGCGCTCGTTCACCGGCACCGAACTGTCGGCGCAGGCAGTCAAGCCCCAGCGCACGGGCGGCGGCGACGAGAAGCGCATGACCGCGACCTGGGGTATCGGCGACCTGGAAAAGGATGGCTGGAACTTCTACGCCACCGGCGACTTCCACAAGCGTAACCGCCTGCTGGCGAAGGACCGCCAGGGCTTCATCCCGACCGCCGACGAACTGACCGCCATCGGCCGCGCGCCGACCCTTGGCACCGGCGGCTATGCCACCCCGGCCAACTTCACCTCGTCGGCCAACAAGACCGCGGCCAACCCCTACTATGCGACCGGCTGCGTGGCGCCGTACTCGATCCAGGGCCAGAAAAGCACCTGTATCCTGAACGACCAGGAATACGGCACCCTGCTGCACGCGAACAAGCAGCTGACGATGTACGCCAAGGCCACCAAGCGCATCAACGAAGACCACACCATCGCCCTCGAGTACAGCCGCGGCGACGCCACCATCTTCGCCACCAAGAACCCGACCCAGGTGCTGGCCGTGGGCAGCGCCCAGCCGATCCTGCCGTCGACCTCCAAGTGGTATCCGGGTAACAGCGGCGGCGTGCCGGCCGTGCCGGGCCTGACCC
>JAEWEK010000272.1 GCA_023389425.1 Pseudomonadota bacterium
CACCAGCGACGAGCCGCGCGGATGCGCCGGCCCGCGTGCCCATGCGCCGATGGCGGCGCCGGCCGCGCCGCGGGCGAACTGCAGCACCGTCGGTCCGGCATTGCCGAAGTGCTGGAAGCGCAGCGTCAGCCCGATCCGGTGGGCCAGCGGGTGCTGCTCGGCGAAGGCTTGCTCGCCCATCGTGCCGATGCGGTCGCCGTCGGCGAACAGGAACACCACGTCGCCGGCCGGCGACGCCCCGGCCTGCATGGCGCGCGCCGTTTCGAGCATGGCCGCCGCCGATGCCGCATCGGATGCGCCTTGTGTCCCGGCTTCGCTGTCGTAGTGCGATGCGAGCAGCAGCGCCGGCCGGTACGCGTGATCCAGCGCCGCGCCCGATTTGCGCGCGACGACGTTGTGCACGACCGCCAGCGTCACGCGGACGTTGTGGTAGTTGTCGACCGACTGGCGCACGACGGTCGCCACCTGGACTTCCGGCTGCAGGCCCATGTCGCGCAACTGCTTGACGATGTAGTTGCGCGCATCTTCGTTCATGCTGCTGGCGATCGGGCGCGGCGTGCGCGCCAGCGCCTGCAGGTGCAGCGCCGCGCGCGCCGCCGAGAAGGTGTCGGCGGGCGCGCCCGCGCCGGATGGCTGGGGCAGGGCGGTGCTGGCAAGGCAGGCCCACGCAAGCGCGCACACGGCGACGGCGGCCGCGGCGCATCCTGCCAGGCCGGGGAACTCCGGTATGGCTGTACGGTTTGTCACTTCTTTCTCTCTCTTGTTGTTGTTTGCTGGTCTGGCGATTCATGCTGCTCGGGCGGTGGCACCTCCCATCGTCGAGATAAAAAAAAGCCCGCCGGGAGAGGGTAGGGCGGGCAAAAAGGGGAACGGTGATCGGGGGCTCAGTCGATTTTCCAGTCGTAGGCCAGCTGGGCCCAGCCGGCTTCCGGCACGCCGTTGTTCATCGCCGGCTTGAACGTGCACAGGCTCAGCGCATTGACGGCGGCCTTGTCGAGATTGCGGTAGCCGCTGGAGTGCTGGATGCGCGACGCGGTCACCTTGCCGTCCGCGCCCACCAGCAGGGCCAGCGTCACGGTGCCGGTTTCCTCATTGCGCAGCGAGGCCTGCGGATAGGCGGGCTTGGCGCAGCCGTTGGCATCGGCCAGCACCGCGTTGCGCATACCGCCGTCAGGCTTGGCCGAAGGCTGGGCCGGAGCGTCCCCTGTCTGCGCCTGCACCGGCGGCGCCGGCGTCGGGTCGGCCTGCGTCGTGGCCTGGACCGGGGACGGCTCCTGCGGCGGCGGCGTTTCCACTTCGACCTTCGGCACCACGATCTGCGGCATGGTCGGCTTCACCATCTGCTTCGGCGGCTCGAGCGGCGGCGGAGGCGGCGGCGGCTTGAGTGTCGGGAGCATCACCATGATCTCGTCCGGGACCTTCGGCAGGGTGATGTGCCGGTTGTTGATGCTGTGGATGAAGGCCGTGGCCACCAGCACGTGCAAGCCGGCGACGACAGCCATCTTGGTCGCTTTCGAACCGCTGCCATTGTTCAGGTGCGAGAAATGCATAGCGATCTCCTTTCATCTTGTCCGCGAAATGTCGTTGTTGTGCGTTTCGTTGGAACTAAGATATTCCATTAACTAGCAATTTGCAACGCCATAACGTAGAAAAAATGTTGCCAATTGTTTGCCTCGTGGTTTGCTGGCATGTTCACTCGCCATTGGCGGCATAGTGTGGAATAATCCTCCCACGCAGCGCTGGATTCCCTTGGGTGGCATACACGGGTGCCAGGGCTTGGCAAGCCGGGTGCAAGCGGCGCTACAGGAGAAAAACGTGCAATCGAAGCAGAAACCAATCCGCGTGATGCTGGCGGACGATCACCCGATCGTGATGACCGGCTTTGCCATGTCCCTGTCCGGGCACGGCATGGAAGTGGTGGGGCAGGCCAGGTCGCCCGACGAGGCGCTGGCCATGGCCGAGCGCGAGCAGCCCGACGTGATCGTGCTCGACATCCGTTTCGGCACCGAGCTGACCGGCCTGGACGCGGCCCAACAGATCCTGCGTGCGCACCCCGATGCGAAGATCGTCTTCCTCAGCCAGTTCGACCAGGATAGCCTCATCAAGGAAACCTACCGCCTCGGCGCGCACGCCTTCATCACCAAGGATTGCGACCCGGCCGACCTGGCCAATGCGGTGCGCCTGGCGCACGAGGGCAAGCTGTACTTCATGCCGCAGATCGCCGAGCGCCTTGCCAGCCTGGCGGTGCGCGGCGACGTCTCGCCGCAGTCGCAGCTGGACGAGCGCAGCCTCCAGATCTTCAAGCTGATGGCCGAGGGCCTGACCAACGCGGAGATCGCCGAGAAGCTCGACCTGTCCACCAAGACCATCAGCAACATCAGCCAGGCGGTCAAGGAAAAGCTGGGCGTGCACCGCCAGGCCTACATCACCAAGCTGGCCGTCAAGCACGGCCTGATCGAACCCTAAACGCATGGCCGCCGCGGCGATCCGCATGCGCTGCCTGGCCGCCGCGGCAGCGGCGGCGTTCGCGCTGGCCTCGCATCCAGCGAACGCCGAGGAAGTGGTCAAGGGCTACCGCTTCCAGATCGTGACCGCCGACGACAGCGCGGTCACGCGCCGCATCGTCGACGATTTGTACAAGCGCCTGATCCCCATCTTCGCGGGCTTTCGCACCGAGCTCGCGCAGCGGCGGCGCCTGCTGGTCGTCGCCATCGGCCCGGCCGCGCTGCACGAAGTCGCACAGCAGCGCTGCGACTGCACCGTCATTGCCGCCTTCACCTCCAGCCAGGTGTTCCGCGCCGTGGCTGCCGGCATGCCGCCGGCGAAAGCAGCGGCGATGACGGCGGTGTATGCGGAACCGGCGCCGGCCGACCAGCTGCGGCTGGTGTCGCTCCTGTACGGACGCCCGGTGCGCATCGCCGCCATCCTCGGGCGCGACACCGACTTCCTCAAGCCGGCGCTGCAAGGGCCGGTGGAGGTGCAGGATTTTTCCGGCGCCGACGACATCAACCGCATCCTGTCGCGCATCGCCCAGACCGAAGTGCTGCTGGCGCTGCCCGACAGCGCCGTCTACAACACCGAGAACATCCGCAACATCCTGCTCTCCACCTACCGCCACAAGCAGGCGGTGATCGGCTTCTCGGCCGACATGGTGAAGGCGGGCGCGCTGGCCACCACTTATTCCGACATCGAGGACATCGACGCCCAGGTGGCCGAGATGGCCGCCGCCTACGTGGCCAGCGGCGTGCTGCCGGCGCCGCAGTTCCCGCGCTACTTCCGCACCGTCGTCAACGAAGGCGTGGCCAAGTCGCTCGACGTGCGCGTGACCGACGCGGTGCGCAGCTTCGCGCGGCCCGCGCCGCCGCCATGACGCTCCGGTTCTGGCGCAGCTGGAGCATCGGCCGGCGCATGGCCTTCATCACCATGCTGCCGGTGGCGCTGCTGTTCACTTCCTTCGTCTGGTATTCGTGGTATTCGCACCGGGCGCAGGTGGCCGAGGAGCTGGCCGAACGCGGGCGCATCCTCGCCACCGCGCTGGCCGAAACCAGCGAATACAACCTCATTTCCGGCAACCTGTCCGACCTGCGCCTGACCATCAAGGGACTGGTCCAGTCGGACAAGAGCATCCACCGCATCGACGTGGTGGACGCCAGCGGCAAGGAGGCGGTGGGCGTGGTGTCCGACACGGCGGTGGATTCGGAAGGGCACTACTACGAGGCCCCGATCAAGAAGCAGATCGTGTGGATCAACCTGTTCTCGGACAACGGCACGCCGCACGTGTCGGCCTCCAGCGATTCGCGCCCGCCCACGCTCACCACCGAAACCGTGGGCTGGGTGCGGGTGCAGATGTCGCCGGCGGCGATGATGGCAAAGCAGGCGCACCGCTTCCGCGTCGAGCTGGCGATGGCCGCACTGGGGCTGGCAGCGGCCGGGGTGCTGGCCTGGATCCTGGCGCGCAGCCTGACCGTGCCGCTGAAGGAGGCAATCGACGCGCTGCGCCAGATCCGCGGCGGCGACTACCGCGTCAACCTGCCGGTCGCCACCGGCGGCGAGGTCGGCGAGCTGCAAGCCTCGATCGGCGAGATGTCGCTGGCGCTGGACGAATCGAAGAAGGACCTCGAGAACAAGGTGGCCGAGCGCACGCGCGACCTGGTCGCGTCAACCAACGAGGCGCTGCGCGCCAACGACGACAAGCGCAAGCTGATCCAGAAGGTCAACAGCATCATCGAGGAGGAGCGCAAGGGCATCGCGATCGAGATCCACGATGAGCTGAACGCATCTCTGATCGCGGTGCGGCTGGAGGCGCAGGCGATCGGTGCGCTGGCGGCCAAGGCGCCGCCGGGGCCGGAGGTCGAGCAGGTGCAGCAGAAGGCGCAGGCCATCACCAGGCTGGCGCTGGACCTCTACGCCAGCGGGCGGCGGCTGGTGCGGCGCCTGCGGCCGGAAGTGCTGGAGATGCTTGGCCTGCACGGCGCGGTGGAAGAGATGCTGCGTCATTACGACAGCGGCTCGCGCA
Organism: Pseudomonadota bacterium; assembly: GCA_023389425.1. Taxonomy (GTDB): domain Bacteria; phylum Pseudomonadota; class Gammaproteobacteria; order Burkholderiales; family Burkholderiaceae_D; genus Telluria. The sequence goes on from JAEWEK010000272.1 coordinate 4,517, forward strand.
TCGATTTCTCCTTCCATTCGGAGGGCGATTTCTCCAAGCTTGGCAACGAACTCGCGATCTCGGCCTACCGCATCGTGCAGGAGGCGCTGTCGAACGTGATGAAGCATTCGGGCGCGACGTCGGCGCAGGTGTCGCTGGTGCTGGCGGACGGCGGCGACGTGCTGCACATCGAGGTGGCCGACAACGGCCACGGCTTCGATACCGGCACCGCGTCCGAAGGCATCGGCATCATCGGCATGCGCGAGCGGGTGGATGCGCTGGGCGGCAGCATCGCCGTGCATTCGCAGCCGGGCGAGGGCACCACGGTCGTGATCGCGCTGCCCCTGTCCGGCGCATCTGCTGTATCGTAGCGGCTTCGGTCAACCATCGAGACTTACCATGTCCATCGAATTGAAGACGCCTTTCGAAAAAGGCAACCAGAACCAGACCACCACCTGGGCCGAATGCATCGCCTGGTACGAAGCCCTCGCACGCGACTACCCCGGCGTGCTGCGCTTCGGCGCGATCGGCACCTCGGACGCGGGCGTGCCGATCCACGCGGGCGTCGTCAGCGCCGACGGCGTGTTCGAGCGCGAGCAGATCAAGCAGGCCGGCCGCACGGTCTTCTTCAACAATAACGGCATCCACCCGGGCGAGCCGGAAGGCGTGGACGCTTGCATGGCGCTGGTGCGCGACTTCTGCCTGCAGCCGGAGCGCCTGGCGGCGCTGGGCGAGACGGTGTTCCTGTTCATCCCGATGTACAACGTGGACGGCAGCCTGAATCGCAACAACACCTCGCGCGTGAACCAGGACGGGCCGGAGCAGTTCGGCTTCCGCGGCAACAGCCGCCACCTGGACCTGAACCGCGACTTCATCAAGTGCGACACGCTGACCGCGCAGGTCTTCAACAAGTTCTTCACGGCCTGGGATCCGGACGTGATGGTCGACACCCACACGTCCAACGGCGCCGACTACAGCTACACCATGACGTTGATCCATACCCAGGCCGACAAGCTTGGCGGTGAACTGGGCGGCTTCCTGCGCGATACCATGCTGCCTTTCATGTTCGGCGAAATGGAGCGCCGCGGCTGGCCGACCTGCCCCTACGTCAATCCGGTCAAGGACAGCCCGGACCACGGCATCGCCGAATTCCTCGAAACCCCGCGCTTCTCGACCGGCTACGCCGCGCTGCATCACACCATCGGCTTCATGCCCGAGACCCACATGCTCAAGCCTTTCGCCGACCGCTACCACTCGATGCGCGCGCTGGTCGAGACCGCGCTCGACTTCACCGTCAGGCATGGCGGCCAGGTCAAGGCGCTGCGCCGCGCGGCCAGGCAGGCGGACCATACGCGCCGCGAATGGCCGGTGCATTGGGCGATGGACGAAGCCAATCCGTCCAGCTTCCGCTTCAAGGGTTACGAGGCCAGGTACAAGCCGAGCATGCTGGGCGATTACACCCGCCTGCACTATGACCGCAACAGCCCGTGGGAACGCGATATCGCCTACTTCAACAGCTTCCCGCCGGACGTGACGGTGCAGGCGCCGCGCGCCTACGTCATCCCGCAAGCCTGGCGCGAAGTGATCGAGCGCCTGCAGTGGAACGGCGTGCGCATGGAGCGCGTGGCCACTGAACATACCGTGGACGCGTCGTACTACCACCTCTGCTCGGTCAGCTCGCGCGCGACGGCGTACGAGGGGCACATGTTCCACGACGACGTGCAGGTCGAAAGGCGCCGTGCCGGGGTGCTGCTGCGCGCCGGCGATTACGTCGTGTCGCTGGACCAGGACAATGCGCGCTATGCGGTGGAGACGCTGGAGCCGCAGGCGCACGACAGCTTCTTCCGCTGGGGTTTCTTCAACAGCGTGCTGGAGAAGAAGGAAGCGTATTCGGATTACGTGTTCGAGGACGAGGCAGAACGCCTGCTGCGCGAGGAGCCGGAGCTGGCCGCGAAATTCGCCGGGTGGAAGCAGGCCAATCCGGCGCTGCTGAAGGACCAGTCGGCGGTGCTCGATTTCCTGTTCGCGAACTGCGCCTGCTATCGCGAGCCGGAGTGGCGGCGCTATCCGGTGTTCATGCTGGATTAATCCGCTAAACAGTTAGTACCAATAGCTGTAAAACCGTCGTCCCGGCGGAGGCCGGGACCCACAGACAGCGTGAGTTGTCGCGCGTTGGCCGCGTGGCCGCAAACTCAGCATGGGTACCGGCCTTCGCCGGTACGACGGTGTTTAAGGTAACAATAAAAGCGGGCGCACTTACTTGCTCGCCGCAATCCACCGATCCACCTTCGCCTCCAGCAGCGACAGCGGCAGCGTCCCTTCGTCCAGCACGACCTCGTGGAACTTCGGCAGGCTGAACTTCGATCCCAGCGCCTTCTCGGCTTTCGCGCGCAGCTCCTGGATCTTCAGCGCGCCGATCTTGTAGCCCAGGGCCTGTCCCGGCCACGCCATGTAGCGCTCGGTCTCGCTGCGCGCGATCGACTCCGGATAGCCCAGCGTCTCGCGCATGTACTTGATCGACTGCTCGCGCGTCCAGCCCTTGGCGTGCATGCCGGTGTCCACCACCAGCCGCACCGCGCGCAGCATCTCGTCGTTCAGGTGGCCGAACCAGTCTTCCGGCGCATCGTACAGCTTCATCTCGGTGCCCAGCGTTTCCGCGTACAGCGCCCATCCTTCGGTGAAGGCATTGTTGCCGCCGAACTTGCGGAAGCTCGGCAGGCTCATTTCCTGCATCAGGGCGATGTGGAAGTGGTGGCCCGGCTGCCCCTCATGCAGGAACAGCGTCACCATTCCCGGCTTGCCGTACTCCTTCGCATCGTTCACCACCGACCAGAATACGCCGGGACGCGTGCCGTCCGCCGCCGGCGGCGTGTAGTGGTCGGACGCGGTGGCGCGCGACAGCTCGGGCTCGAGGCGCAGGTCGAGCGGCGTCTTCGGCCGCAGCGAGAACAGCGCCGGCAGTTTCAGGCGCAGCGTCGCGTCCAGCTTGCGGTAGGCCGCGATCACTTCCTTGTCGGTCTTGAAGGGCTTGTACTTTGCCTGCTGCGACACCCAGGCCGGCAGGTCCTTGGCCGGACCGTGGTAGCCCATCTTCGGGCCGATGCGGGCGTACTCGCCCTGGATGCGCGCCACTTCCTTCAGGCCGATCCGGTGGATCTGCTCCGGCGTCAGTTCGGTCGTGGTCTGGCTCTGCACGCGCGCCAGGTACCAGTTCTTCCCGTCCGGCAGGGCGCTCCAGCCGGTGCTGCTGCGGCAGTGCGGAATGTAATCCTTCTCGACGAAGGCCGCCAACCGCGCCAGCGCCGGGTTCAGCGTCTTCTCGATCGTGCCGCGGTAGGCCGCGGCCAGTTCGCGCTTGTCGGCGTCGGAGAAGTTTTTCGGGAAGTGCTTCACCGGCGTGTAGAAGATATTCGACTCCGCCGTCTTCGACACCAGCTTCTGGAACTGCGGCAGGGCCGACTGCATGATCGACTTCGGCTGCACCACGCCGGCCTTGATCCCTTCGCGCATGTCGGCGATGGCCTGGTCGATCCAGGGGCCGAGCTGCTGCAGGCGGTTCAGGTAGGCCTTGTAGTCGTGCACGGTGCTGAGCGGCTGTGCGCCTTCGCCGCTGGCGTAATTGGCCAGCGTGACCGGCATGCTGTCCATCTGGTTCAGCGGCAGCAGGTGCTCGGGGAAGGCTTCGAAGCGCAGCGACGTCTTCAGCTCGTAGTCGAGGATGTCGTAGCTGGTCTGGTCGCGCGGCGACAGCTGGGCGCGGGCGATCTCGTGCAGGCGCTTGAGGTAGTCGCGATACAGTGCGAACTGCTTCTCGCGTTCGGCCGCCGAAATCGTCATGCCGATCTGGTCGGCGAAACGGTTGTCGCCGGCTTCGCCCGCCATCACCGGATCGAAGCGCGCTTCGGCGTCCCAGTATTCGCTGGCCAGCGCGCCGAGCTTCTTGGCGGCTTCGCTGCTGGCGGCGGCAGTGGCGGCTGCGGATGCGGCCGGCGCGGTGGCGGCCGGTGCGTGCGCGCAGGCCAGCGCGCACGCCATCGCGAGCGCGCCGAGCTTGATCGTGTGTTTCATATGTGGTCCGTCAGGTGGGTGCGCGGCCGGCGCCGAATGTCGCCGGCCGCGAAGGTTCAATAGCTGGCCAGCGGCGCCAGCGCGCCGTTCTTGAAGGTGTAGACGGTGACCGCGGTCTTCTTCAGGTTGCCGGCGGCGTCGTACGAGTAGCTGCCGACCACGCCCTGGTAGCTCATCGAATGCAGGGCCGCGTTGACCTTGGCCGCGTCGACCGAATTCGCGTTCTGCATGGCCTTCGCGATGAACATGGTCTGGTCGTAGAAGGAGGGCGCGTACACGTCCGGATCGCGCTTGAAGCGGGCCTTGTAGCGGGCGATGAAGGCCGGTCCGTCGGACTGCCTGGCGACGATCGCGCCGGCCTGCGCGCAGCGCACGTTGTCGCCGACGGCATCGCCGCCCAGCTTGGCCATCTCCGGGCTGCACAGGGTGTCGCCGCCCAGCAGCTTGGCCGTCATGCCGAACTGCTTCATCTGGCGCGCCATCGGTGCGCCCTGCGGGGCATAGCCGCCATAGAAGATCGCGTCCACACCCTTGGCCTTGAGCGCGGTGAGGATCGAGGCGAAATCGCTGGCGGTGTCGCGCGTGAACTCGCGGCCCGCCACCGTGATGCCGGCGGCCTTGGCGCGGCGCGCGAATTCGTCGGCGATGCCCTGGCCGAAAGCGGTGCGGTCGTCGATCACGCCGACTTTCCTGATCTTCAGTTCCCTGGCCGCGTAGTCGGCCATCGAGCCGCCGACCTGGGTGTCGCTGGCGACGGTGCGAAATACGGTGCCGTAGCCCAGTTGCGTGATCTTGGGATTGGTGCCGACGGTGGACATCAGCACGCCGGCGTCGTTGTAGACGCGCGAAGCGGGAATCGCCACGCCCGAGTTGTAGGGGCCGAGCACGAACTTGACGCCGCCGTCGACCAGCTTCTGCGCGACGTTCACGCCGGCCTTCGGGTCGCCCTGGTCGTCCTCGGTCACCAGCTCGAAGCGCAGCTGCTTGCCGCCGACCTTGATCTTCTGCGCGTTCAGCTCTTCGACCGCGAGCCGCACGCCGTTTTCATTGTCCTTGCCGGCGAAGGCGTTGGGACCGGACAGCGGTCCGGACACGCCGATCTTGACTACCTGTTCATCCGCCGCGATGGCGTTCGATGCGAGCAGCAGCGCGGCCAGCAGCGGCGCGGCCTTCATGGTCGATGGCATTGATTGTCTCCGTTGTTATCGAACGGGCGACATCATCGCATGATTCACGCCGCCGCGGTAACGCTCCTCAGGCCGGCACCCCGTGCGAGATCAGTTCCAGCGGCAGCGAGGTCGTGGACTTGATCTGCTCCATCGAGAACGCGGACGACACCCCGGTCAGCTGCGCGCACTTGATGAGCTTTTTGTAGAAGCGGTCGTAGCCCTCGATGTCGGTGGTGACCACCTTGAGCAGATAGTCGACGTCGCCGCTCATGCGGTGGAACTCCAGCACCTCGGGCAGGGCGATCACGGCCGAGGCGAAGCGCTCGAGCCATTTTTCGTCGTGTTCGCTGGTGCGCACGCTGACGAACACCGTCACCGGCAGGCCGACCTTGGCCCGGTTGACGATGCTGACGCGGCTTTCGATGTATCCCTCTTCCTCCAGGCGCTTGACGCGCTTCCAGCAGGGGGTGCTGGAGAGGCCAACTTTTTCCGACAGGCCGGAAATGGAGAGGGTGGCGTCCGCTTGTAGCGCCGCCAGAATCGCGCAATCAAACTTATCGAGTGAATTCATTTTCAGATATTGGTGATTATGAGAACACTTCTGCTTTATTTTGACCACAAACCGAAAACTTTGGAACGTCTTCTCGCGCGTAACTTTGTAACATACTGCTTAACAATAGCATGATCCTCGCGCCTTTTTTGAGCTTTTAGCAATTTTATTTTTTTATGCCTACTGAGATCTACCTCGACGCCAATGCCACCTGTCCGGTCCTGCCTGCCGCGATCGACGCCGCCCTCGACGCGCTGGGGCCGCGCTTCGGCAATCCGAGCAGCAGCCACGCCGCCGGCCTGCGCGCCAAGGCGATCCTGGACGAGGCGCGTGCCTGCGCCCGGCGCGTGGTGGGCGCCGGCGACGGCCGCCTGATGTTCACCAGCGGCGCCACTGAGGGCATCCAGACGGCGGTGCTGTCGGTGCTGTGGTCGGTGCGCGAACGGCAGCTGGCGGGGCAGCCCGTCGGCCGGCTGCTGGTGTACGGCGCCACCGAACACAAGGCGGTGCCGGAGAGCCTGGCGCACTGGAACCGCCTGATCGGCACCAACCTGGAACTGGCCGCGCTGCCGGTCGACGGCGAAGGCCGCCACCGCCTCGACGTGCTGCGCCAGCTGGCGCCGGAGGCCGCGATGGTGTGCACGATGGCCGCCAACAACGAGACCGGCACCGTGTCCGACCTCGAGGGAATCGCGCGCGTGCTCGGCGAATCCGGCAGCGCCGCATGCTGGATGGTCGACTGCGTGCAGGCGCTGGGCAAGCTGCCGCTGGCGCTGGCATCCACGCGCATCGATTACGCGCCGTTCTCGGGCCACAAGCTGTGCGCGCCGAAAGGCATCGGCATGCTGTACGTGCGCGCCGGCGCGCCGTTCACGCCGCTGGTCATGGGCGGCGGCCAGGAAGCGGGCCAGCGCTCCGGCACCGAGAACATGGCCGGCATCGCCGCGTTCGGCGCGGTGCTCAAGGCGCTCGAAGGCGGCCAGGTATTCCGCGGCCATGACGCGATGGCCGCATCGCGCGACCGCATCGTGGCGGCGCTGCGCGAAGCCTTCCCCGGCATCGTCTTCAATTCGCCGCTGGCGCATGCGCTGCCGACCACCATCAATTTCTCCGTCCCGGGCCTGTCGAGCCGCGACGTGCTCGACGTGTTCGACGCCGCCGGCATCCGCGTGAGCGCGGGCTCGGCCTGCTCCGCGTCGAAAGCCCAGCCGAGCTATGTGCTGCAGGCGATGGACCTGCCGCTGTGGCGCGCCGCGTCGGCGGTGCGCCTGTCCTTCGGCCCGCAGGCTGATGAAGCCTTCATCGACGCCGCCTGCGAACGCATCGGCCGCTGCAGCCAGGCGCTGCGCGCCGATCCGCTGGCGCTCGCGCCGTCGGCGCGCCACGGCCTGCTGCAAGTGAACGCGGAAGGCAGCGCCGGCTGGCTGGTGTTCGAAGCCGCCGACCAGGCTTGCGTGGCGATCGACCCGCCGGCGCCGCTGGCCGCGCGCATCGCCACGCTGGCCAGGTCGCGCGGCTATACGGTGCGCGCCATCCTCGGCGACGCCAAGGGCTGCGACGCCTTGTGTTCGGCGCTGGCGGAGCAGGGCGTGCCTTTCCACGTGGGCTGGCCGGCCGAATCCAGCACCGTGGCGCTGTCGGACGGCAGCAGCATGCCCGCGATTCGCATCGGCGCGCAGTGGCTGGCCAGGGCCGGCGACAGCTACCTGCTGGGCGCCGCGCAGGGCGACACCCTGCCGCACGTGGAATACGCGTTCGCCGGCGCCGCGCAGGTGGCCTGCGCATGTGCCGATACCATCGTGTGCCGCAACGTGGATGACGATGCGCTGGGCTGGTCGGGCATGCATACGCAGGCGGTCGACGAACAAGGAATGCACCTGGCGCCCGCCGCGCTGGGCGACTTCCTGCGCGCGCATCCGGATGCCGTTCTGGTCGACGTGCGCGAGGCCTGCGAACATGCCGCCGGCCCGGTCACGCTGCATGGCCGCGTCGCCCACAACGTGCCGCTCTCGCGCATGGCCGAGCAGGCCGCATGCTGGCTGCGCGACGGCAGTGCGCCGCTGGTCTTCCTGTGCCGCAGCGGCAACCGCAGCGCCAAGGCCGCGCGCCAGCTGCGCCGCCACGGTTTCGCCCAGGCCTGGCACGTGGCCGGCGGTGTTGCCTTGGCCGTTTAGTCGTTTGAAGTGATCGCGTCGCGCCAAACCATGGCGCACACGAGACAGGACGCTGTCGGCTGGCACCGCTCATCGATACACTGGCCTCACGTCGCACGGACGATGGAGGCCTGTCATGCGAATCACCCGCCTGGCGGCTGCGGCCGCCTTCATGCTTGCCGCCGGCGCCAGCCACGCCGCCGACTGGAGCGACACCGCCATCAGTTGGCGCCACGGCGACACCTTCCGCGAGCCCTTCAACCCCAACAACATCCGCAAGGACATCTTCGCGCTGACGCATGCCAGCGGCTACCAGTACGGCGCCAACTATTTCAATGTCGACCTGCTGCAGTCGGACCATAACGATCCAGGCTCGCTGGCGCAGAAGTCAGGCGCGCAGGAGGCCTACGTCGTCTACCGCAACACCACCGACATCGGCAAGGTGCTGGGGCGCGAGCTGGCCCATGGCGCCATCAAGGGCGTCGGCGCCACCATCGGCTTCGACTGGAACACCAAGAACGACGTGGCCTACAATTCGCGCAAGCGCATGCTGGTGTTCGGCCCCACGCTGATGTGGGACGTGCCGGGATACCTCAATACCAGCATCATGCTGGTCCGCGAAAGCAATGCGCCCAGCGGCGCCTTCCCGCCGGTTTCCGAGGTGCGCGGACGCTATTCCTACGCCACGCACCCGATGTTTTCGGCGAGCTGGGGCGTGCCGGTGGCGGAGGGCTGGTCGTTCGAGGGCTATTTCAATGTCATCGCCGGCAAGGGGCGCGACGAGGTCGGCAATTCCACCGGCGCCGAGACCCATCTCGACATGCAAATCATGGTCGATCTCGCCCGCTATTTCCAGCTGCCGAAAAAGCGCTTCCGGCTTGGTGTCGAGTACGAGTTCTGGAACAACAAATTCGGCAATACCGAGCGCACCACCGGCAATCGCGGGCAGCGCGCCAGCACGCCCATGGTGCGGGCCGAATGCCATTTCTAGGCGCTGCTGCGGCCGAGTTATTTCCTCACGGCAGCGCGATCTCTGCGGCATTGTCCTTTCGTCAATTTTATGCGCTTGAGATAAGATTTTTGCGCCCGTCCCGCGCAAGGTTCGCATCGATGCAATTGCAAAAATTGCATCATGCAAAGCTCAACGCTCCCCCACCTCAGCGCCGCGATCCTGCTCGCCTGCTGCTGCGCGATTCCTGCCGCCGCCGAAAGCGAGCATCGCGAATTCGAAGCCACCTTGTTCGCGCCCTTCCGCGGCGATCCCAAGGCGCCGCCCGCGCGGCCCGATGCCCGCAATTTCACCTTGACCTTCGATTACCCGGGCATGGCGCAGCCCAGGGTGGTCGACTGGCGCGTCGACCTGCTCGATCCGGGCGGGCGCTCGCTTGCCCGCTGGCGCGGCACCCGCACCATGCGCACGGTGCCGGTGACCGAGATGATCGCCTGGGATGGCCGCGTGAAGGGAAGGCCGCCGGCATCGGGCGTCTACACGGTGCGCATGCGCGCCAGCGTGCGCGGCGACCCGCCGGAGGACGCAGTCGAGCAGGCGTGGAATGTGGAGGTGGGGCCGGTCAAGGCGCCGTCGATGCCGCGCTTCGAGCTGCTGCCGTCCGCGCATGCCGTGCTGGCGCCGCGCGCGGCACCGTCGGCCGCGGCGCTGCCGTACGCGGTCTACTACGGCAACCTGCACAGCCAGACCAATCACAGCGACGGCGGCGCCGATCTGGCCTCGTGCAATGGCGCGCAACCGCCGCAGGGCGGTCGCTACGGCCCGGCCGATGCCTATGCGTTCGCACGCGGCCGCGGGCTGGACATCCTGATGACGTCGGAGCACAACCACATGTTCGACGGTTCCGACGTCACCAATCCCGATGCCGACGCCGGCCACACGAGGGCGCTGTACCAGCAGGGGCTGGCGGCGGCGCGCGACTTCAACGCCGCCAATCCGGGCTTCCTTGCGATCTACGGCATGGAATGGGGCGTGATCAGCAACGGCGGCCACCTCAACATCTTCAACTCCAGCGAGCTGCTGGGCTGGGAGAAGAACGGCAAGGGCGAGCTGCTGGCCGACACGCTGTCCGCGCGCAGCGACTACGCCGGCCTCTACACGCTGATGAAGCAGCGCGGCTGGATCGGGCAGTTCAACCATCCTTCCATCACCGGCCAGTTCATCGTCAACGGCGTGCCGCTGGCCTACACGCCGGACGGCGACGCGGCGATGGCCTTGTGCGAGGTCCTGAACAGCACGGCCTTCTCATCCAACGACAGCGAGACCGAGACCCGGCGCAGCAACTTCGAGATGGCCTGCAACCGCCTGCTGGAGGCGGGCTATCACGTGGCTTTCAGCAGCGACCAGGACAACCACTGCGCCAACTGGGGCGCATCCTTCACCAACCGCACCGGCGTGCTGGTCCCGGCCGGCACGCCACTGACGCTCGAGAGTTTTCTGGAAGCGGTGCGCGCGCGCCGCGTGTTCGCCACCATGGACAAGGGATCGCAACTGGTGCTGACCGCGAACGGCCACGTGATGGGCGAGCGCTTCGCCAACAGCGGGCCGCTGACGCTGGTGGCCAACTTCGCCAGCAGCGCCGGCAAGACGGTGGACGCGGTCGCGTTCATGGAGGGCGTCCCGGGCCGCAACGGCAAGGTGACGCAGTTGGCGGGCACCGGCACGACGACCTTCACGCCGGCGGCCGGGGAGCATTTCTATTACGCGAAGGTGACGCAGTCCGACGGCAAGCTGCTGTGGTCCGCGCCGGTGTGGGTGACGCAGGCGGTGCCGCTGCCGGCGCCGCCCCGCGTCACTTCCCGTCGAAGCTCCAGCGCATCTCGACGTTGACGACGTCCTCGCCGCGGTGGCCGCCGGCGCCGCTGATCGGATAGCGCAGCGTGGTCTTCTGCATGCCCGCGCGCTGCGCATTCTTCAGCTGGTTCATCACCCACGCCATCGCCTGCTGGTTCAAGTTGACCGTGCCTGCCGGCGAATCGGAGGTGGTGCGCGCGCCTTCGGTAAACAGCACGCGGCCGCGCGTTTCGGGCAGCGCCGCGGCGACGTAGATGCGGTTGGTCTTGACGTCGACCGTCACATTGGACGTGCACAGGATGGCGAAATCGTTGGCGTTGCCGCTGTAGTCGGCGTTGTATTTTTGCGCGAACGGGACCAGGCCCTGCACGTCGTTGCGCGTGCCTGCGGTGCTGTCGGCCACGCGCGTGCGGAACTCCGGTTTGCATAGCTGCGGCTCGCCCGGCGCGTAATCGAGGTAGCGCTCTTCCATGTGCGAGGCCGGCGCCGCGGTCTGCCACGCCGCGGTCTGCTTGCCCAGGTCAAGGGCGATCTTCTGCATGCAGGCGATGTCCCTGCCACAGGCCTGCGCGGCCTTTTGCGCCTGCTCCATGATCTGCTTCTGCTGTTCCTGCGATGGTGCGCCGGAGGACGGAGTGGGAATCGCCGCCGCCAGCGAGGCCGGATCGAGGCGGTTGGTGGCGACCGGCATGCCGTTGCTGGCCAGGGTAAAGGCCAGGTGCAGGGTTTCGGCCGTGCTGACGGTCGCCGTCGCGCGGCCGCTTTGGGTGTGGCCGGTGCCGTCGATCTTCACGTCGAGGACGAGGCGGCCGGTGTGGACGTGGTCCGCCGCGGTGGCGGTCGAGCACAGCGCGGCCAGCGCGAGTGCGGAGAAGGTGTGGATGCGCATGGTGTCGATCAAAGCGGAAGGCAAAGGATGGAACCCTAGCAGGCGGCCGTGCCGCAATCTATCGGAAGTTGGTATGTAAATTGTATTTATCGGTTACAAACGGGTGCCTCGTCCTTGCTTTCACCGCCCGGCGGGAAGTGCTATCCTGCTCGCGCCCGGCAGGGCTGTGCCGGTGGCCCCAATGACAAGGACGACGCATGAACCGCATCGCAGCAGCACTTCTTCTCGCTTTCTCCGCCGCCGGCGCGTTCGCGCAGGCCGGCGCCGTTCCCGCCAGCGCGCCGGCCGTCGCCAGCGCGTGGAGCCTCGAATCGGAAGTCAACCGCACCATGAAGGCCTTCGACGTGCCGGGCATCGCGATCGCCGTGGTCAAGGACGGCAAGGTGGTGGCGGCGCAGGGCTTCGGCGTGCGCAAGCTGGGCGAGCCGGCCAGGGTGGACAGCAAGACCGTGTTCGAGATCGCGTCCAACTCCAAGGCATTCACCGCCGCCGCGCTGGCGATGCTGGTCGACGAGGGCAAGCTGAAATGGGACGACCCGGTTACCAGGCACCTGCCGGACTTCCAGATGTACGACGCCTACGTCACCCACGAGATGACGGTGCGCGACCTGCTCACCCACCGCAGCGGCCTTGGCTTGGGTGCGGGCGACCTGTTGTGGTGGCCGACCACCAATTTCAGCACCGACGAAATCATCCACAAGCTGCGCTACATCGCGCCGGCGACCAGCTTCCGCAGCAGCTACGCCTACGACAACCTGCTGTACATCGTGGCCGGCAAGATCATCGCTACCAAGTCCGGCAAGAGCTGGGGCGAGACCGTGCGCGAGCGCATCCTGGCGCCGGTCGGCATGACCGGCACCACCACCAGCGTGGCCGACAACGCCGGCAATCCGGACGTCTCCAGCCCGCACAGCAAAATCAACGGCAAGATCGCCGCGGTGAAGGACATGCCGGTGCCGAACGCGGTGGGCGCGGTCGGCATCAACACCAACGCCGACGACATCGCCAAATGGATGCGCGTGCTGCTCGACGGCGGCCGCGTGGGCGTGGATGCCGACGGCAAGGAAGTGCGCCTGTTCAGCGCCAAGCAGGCGCGCGAGCTGTGGACCGCACAGACGCCGATGCGCATTGGCGAACCGACCGGCGCGATGGCGGCGACCAAGCCGAACTTCATGGCCTACGGCCTGGGCTTCCAGCTGCGCGACTACCAGGGCAAGCTGGTCGCGATGCATGGCGGCGCGCTGCAGGGCTTCTATTCGAAAGTGGTGCTGCTGCCGGAAGCGAAACTGGGCATCGCGATCCTGACCAATGCCGAAAGCGGCGGCTCGCTCAACGCGCTGCAGTACGCGCTGATGGATCATTACCTTGGTGTCAATGGCCCCGACTGGATCAAGGTGGTGGCCGATGCCGAGGAAGAGATGCACGCCAAGGAGCTGGCGCGCCTGAAGGACGCGACATCCGCACGCGCCGCCAAGTCGCAGCCTTCGCTGCCGCTGGCGTCCTACGATGGCGACTACGAGGACGTCTGGTACGGCAAGGCGACCATCAGGCAGGTCGGCAACAAGCACGTGCTGACCTTCGCCAAGACGCCGGACCTGACGGGCGAGCTCGAACACTTCCAGCACGACACCTTCATCGTGCGCTGGAAGGAGCGCAACTTCAACGCCGACGCCTACGTCACCTTCTCGCTCAACCCGGACGGCAGCATCGAGCGCATGAAGATGGTGCCGATTTCGAAAGAGACCGACTTCAGCTACGACTTCCAGGACCTGACCTTCAAGCCGGTGAAGAAGGCCGGCTGATCGAAAACGCGGCAGCCTGAAAGCCAACGAGAAGGTCGTTCCCGTTTCATCGCGGCGGGAGCCAAAACGAGAACGTCGTTCCCGCGAAGGCGGGAACCCCATTTTGCGCATACAGCCACCAGCGTTTCAGGTAGCCGGCACGCTCGCAGAATGGGGTTCCCGCTTCCGCGGTAACGACGTTGTTTGTTTAGCTCGCAGCGCGGACTGCGCTGAACCGCGGCGGGATCCAAAAGAGAGAACGTCGTTCCCGCGAAGGCGGGAACCCCATTTTGTGCGTACGGCCACCAGCGTTTCGCAGACTGGGGTTCCCGCTTCCGCGGGAACGACGTTATTTGCGTGCTCGCAGCGTGGACTGCGCTTACGCCGACTTGCCGTTCCAGACCGCCATCATGTCCGGCGAGCCCTGGCTGCGGATGTCGTTGTCCTGCAGGATCCCGTCGGTTGCCTCCAGCATCGCCTTGCGCGGCAATACCATGGTCTCGCCGTAGCGCTGGTCGAAGCGCAGCACGACGTTGTCGTCCTTCAGGTCGCGCAGCACCTGCACCAGGTGCTTTAGGCTGCGGATATGCACGCCGTTCACCGATTCCAGCACGCAGCCGAAATGCGAACCGTAACCCGTCACCAGCTTGTGCGGGAAGAAGGGCGCGGCCACCACCACCAGCTCGTCGTTCTGCGCATCCGGCTGGTCGCCGCGGCGCGTCACCAGCGGATTGGCGTTGAAGCTGTAGACGTTGAGCGCCTGCGCGTTCGCGCTCATGAACGACAGGTACTCGGCGGTGGCGCGCGAGAACACGATCGGGCCGTACACGAAGTAGGACGGGTAGCCGCCGTTCAGGTCCGGGATCAGCAGCTTGCGCGTGGTGCTGACCGGTACCTGCACCTGCATCGGCTTGCCGCCGCGGACGATGGTCATCGGCACCTTGCCGTCCCTGGCCACGTGCTGCAGGTGGTACTGGAAGCGCACGCGCAGCGTCGGCCCCAGGCGCACCATGCCCTGGTTGTCGACCGGGGTCTGGCCGATGTGGGTGATCACGTCCCACTCCTTGAGCGGATAGGCGGCGTCCTTGCTTGCCGGGTGGGCCACCACCATGCCTTCGACCGATTTGTCCAGCTTGAGGTACTGCCGCAGTACCGGGTTCTCCAGCGTCTGCAGGTCGTCCCAGATCGACAGCTTGTAGTCCTCGCGCTTGTCGGCCACGCTCTTCAGGAACAGTTCGATCTCCTCGTCCGGGATGATGTAGCCAATGTTCTGCGCATTGGCCACGCCCGAGAACGCGAGGCCGACCAGCTTGTCGCCGGCGACCACGGCGCCGCCGCTGTTGCCCGGATTGATCGGTGCGTCGACCTGGATGCGCAGGCCCGAATTGCCGTAGCTGTAGCTCACGAATTCGACGCGCGAGATCACGCCCTTGGTGGTCGACAGCGAATTGCCGCCGATCGGATAACCGTAGGCGAACACCGCTTCGCCCACGTCCGGCAGCGCCTTCGCGCGCGGCACCGGCGGGTGCGTGTCGAAGAAGGATTCGTCGTCCAGCTTGAGCAGCGCGAGGTCCATGCCGCGCGCGATCGCGACCACGGTCGCCGTCATCTTGTCGCCCGACTGGCTGGCCTGCACTTCGACCTGGCTGGCGTAGTTCACCACGTGGGCATTGGTCAGGATGCGCTTGCCGTCGATGACGACGCCGGAGCCGGTGACGTTCTGCGGCGCCGACTTGGCCCATGGCTTGAGCGGATCCGGGCGGCGGATGGTGGCGAACACCTTCACCACCGAGTTGCTGACGGTGGCGGCCGGCGCCGGCGCGGGCGGGGTGGCGGGCTCGGCGGCGTGGGCGGACATGCCGGCCGCGGCGAGGAGGGCGATGGCGGAGATGCGAGCGAAGTTCATGTGTCCCTATCGTTATCGTGGAGCTGGAAATGCT
Organism: Pseudomonadota bacterium; assembly: GCA_023389425.1. Lineage (GTDB taxonomy): Bacteria > Pseudomonadota > Gammaproteobacteria > Burkholderiales > Burkholderiaceae_D > Telluria. Next base: position 19,849 of record JAEWEK010000272.1, read on the forward strand.
GACGCAATATACACGTGCTTGCCTGTTTGAAATGCTCAGATTCTCACCCGCCTGATGAGCTGCCGCAAGTGACCTTGCGTAAGGCCTTGGTCGGCGCATGCAGACGATATGCATACCTCACGCGGATTGCTGCGACGCGCCATCGAAATAGACGAAAAACTGCCCGCAGGGACATAGCCATTGCCTATCCAAAACGATGAGTTGCTGCTATGGTTTGACAGTTTGCCGCCCTGCGAAAATTGGCAGGCGGCACCCGCCCAGAACAATGTAAATACAAGGTGGCGGTCCCTGCAGGGACAGCTGACAAGAAGTGGGTTGATTAAGGAGACAGAATGGAACGTCGCACATTCCTCAACATCAGCGGCCTGGCTTTCGGGTCGATGCTGGTCCCGGTGATCGGACGCGCGATCACGGCCGAAGAACTGCTTACCCCGATGGCGGTGGCGCTGAAGAAAACGCTGGCCGACGTCGCGCTGAACGCGGCCACCAAGGCCGGCGCCAGCTACTGCGACGTGCGCATCGGCCGCTACCTGAACCAGTTCATCATCACGCGCGACCTGAATGTCGAGAACGTCGCCAATACCGAATCGGCCGGCGTCGGCGTGCGCGTGATCGCCAACGGCGCCTACGGCTTCGCCGCCACCAATGACATGTCGCCGGACGGCGTGGCCGGCGCGGCGCGCCAGGCGGTCGCCATCGCCAAGGCCAACGCCAAGCTGCAGACCGAACCGGTGCAGCTGGCGCCGGTGAAGGGCGTGGGCGAGGTGTCGTGGGCGACGCCGGTGAAGAAGGACTGGCGCGCGGTGCCGGTCAAGGAAAAGGCCGAGATGCTGCTGGCCGCCAACCGCGCCGGCATGGAAGGCGGCGCCAACTTCATGCAGTCGATGCTGTTCCAGGTGAACCAGCAGAAGTACTTCGCCTCGACCGACGGCTCCTACATCGACCAGGACATCCAGCGTTTGTGGTCGCCGCTGTCGGCCACCGCCGTGGACAAGGCCAGCGGCAAGTTCCGTTCGCGCGGCGGCCTGTCCTCGCCGGTAGGCATGGGCTACGAATACTTCGACGCCCGTCCGGAAGACAAGATCAAGGCGGCCGGCGGCGTCGCCACGCTGTACAAGGGTTCCTACGACATCATCGAGGACGCGCGTGCCGCCGGCCGCGACGCCAAGGCCAAGCTGACCGCCAAGTCCGTCCTGCCGGGCAAATACGACCTGATGCTCTCGCCGGAACACATCTGGCTGACCATCCACGAATCGGTTGGCCACCCGACCGAGCTCGATCGCGTGCTCGGCTACGAAGCCAACTACGCCGGCACCAGCTTCGCCACGCTCGACAAGTGGAAGAGCGGGAATTTCAAGTACGGCTCGCCGCACGTGAACATCGTCGCCGACAAGACCGCCGCCGGTTCGCTCGGCTGCGTGGGCTACGACGACGAAGGCGTGAAGACCAAGCGCTGGGACATCATCAAGGACGGCGTGCTGGTCAGCTACCAGGCCACGCGCGACCAGGCCCACATCATCGGCAAGAAGGAATCGGACGGCTGCTCGTACGCGGACAGCTGGAGCAATGTGCAGTTCCAGCGCATGCCCAACGTGTCGCTCCAGGCTGGCAAGCAGAAGATGACGCCGGACGAGATGGTCAAGGGGATCAAGAACGGCATCTACATCGTCGGCGACGGCTCGTTCTCGATCGACCAGCAGCGCTACAACTTCCAGTTCGGCGGCCAGCTGTTCTACGAAATCAAGGACGGCAAGATCGGCCAGATGCTCGAGGATGTGGCTTACCAGGCCAACACCCAGGAATTCTGGAGCGCCTGCGCCGGCGTGTGCGATGAGCGCGACTGGCGCATGGGCGGCTCCTTCTTCGACGGCAAGGGCCAGCCTTCGCAGGTCTCGATCGTGTCGCATGGCGCTTCCACCGCGCGCTTCAACGGCATCAACGTAATCAACACCGCTCGCAAGATCGGCTAAGCGAGAGGACAGACATGACTATCCTGACCCAGGACCAAACCAAAAAAATCTGCGACCGCATCCTGTCCCTGACCAAGGCCGACGAGTGCGAAGTGAGCGTCGCCGGCGGCCGCGAAGGCAATATCCGCTTCGCGCGCAACGCCGTGTCGACCGCCGGCATCGCCGACAACGTCGGCATCTCGGTGCAGGTCGCCTTCGGCAAGAAGGTCGGCACCGCCAGCATCAACGAGTTCGACGACAAGTCGCTGGAAAAGGTCGTGCGCCGCGCCGAGGAGCTGGCGCGCCTGGCGCCTGACAATCCCGAATTCACGCCGTCCTCCGCCAGGCAGCCGTTCAAGGCCTCGCAAACGTTCGCCAAGGCCACCGCCGACATCGATCCGGATTTCCGCGCCCAGGTCGCGGCCCACAGCATCGAGGCCTGCAAGAAGAACCACCTGGTGGCGGCGGGCTTCCTGAC
>JAEWEK010000336.1 GCA_023389425.1 Pseudomonadota bacterium
CCGCTGCACTGCGCCGCCCGCCACCTGCTGGCACGGGGATCGCACGGCGAATGGTGCCCGGCCTTCATCGAATTTTCCTCGCGCGGGCTGGAGCACGGCCAGCACCGCATCGAGGTCGAACTGGACGGCGCGGGGCGCAAGTGGATCTGTTCGGTCGTGGTGCTGGTGCCGCGCGCGGACGCCAGCCTGGCCGACATCCACGCCGCCTTCCTGGCCAATCACAAGAACGTGCGCGTGTTCGCGGACGACGGTTCGATCGCGCGCGTCAACGCGGCGGCGGCGAGCGGCAGCGTCGATATCGACGTCAGCGCCCGCAATGCCGGCATCGCCCGGCTGGAACTGGAGGCGACCGGGCCGGCCAATATCAGCCTGGGCCTGCCGACCATCGCCTGGGACGAGGACCTGGTCGAGGTCGACGGCCCGCTCATCCACGCCGCCCATCCCTACCCCGCCGACGCGGCCTGCCTGCGGCGCGGCGCCTGTCATGAACGGCTGTTCGCGGGCGAGCAACTGGTCATCGGCCGCTACGACGCGGCGCCTTCGGCGCAGCTGCTGCTCGCCCATCCGGACAGCGACGGCCTGACGCGCCGCATCTCCGGACGCCACGCCGTCATCCGGCACGCGCCTGATGGCTATACGATCGAAGACGTGTCGCGCTATGGCATCCTGGTCGACGGTGAATGGCCCGGCAAGCACCGTCCGGTCGCGCTGCGCCAGGGGATGCGGATCGAGCTGACGGCCAGCGTGCCGGGTATCGCCACGCTCGAAGTATGCAAGATCTTGCATAATGCCCTTGTGCTCGAGCGCGTCGATGGGGTGGCCGAGCGCTTCTGGCTGCTTGCGCCGGAACGCGAGCCGCTGGCCCAAGGTACGCTGCCCCTGCTGTTCCACCATGCGGGCGGATTCTGGCTGCGCGAGGCGTCAAGCGGCGCCGATGTCGCGCTGGAGCCGGACGGCAAGCTCCCCGGCTTGCCACTGGGCACTTGCTTCGCTGGCGGCCCCTACCCGGAAACGTGGAATGTACGCGCGCGCACCCCCGACCGGCGTCGCGCCGGCCCCATGTTGCCAGCCATGTAGCGGATCAGGCGAACGGCGGCCGCAGCACCAGGAAGATCAGCGAAGCGCCGATCAGCAGGATCGCTTCCATCGAAAACACGACCAGCGGAATCCGCAGATGCTCGGGAATTTTCATGAAACCACCTCATCGGTGAATCTTGTTTCACTTTCCAGCATAGCGCAAAGCGCGGGACACGCAAGGGGCTTCGATCCCGTCAAGCCAGCTTGGTCGTCACCTCGGTCGTCGCCGTCGTCATCAGCTTGTGTACGGGACATTTGCCGGCCACGTTGAGCAGCTCGGTGCGCTGCGCATCCGTCAGCGGGCCGGACAGGTGAAGCGTGGTGTCGAGCCTGTAGATGCCTTCGCGCTCCTTGCTGTCGTCGCGGTCGACGCTGACTTCGAGGCCCTCCAGCGGAATGCCCTTGCGCCGCGCGTACCACACCAGCGTGAGCGCCTTGCAGGTGCCGAGCGCCGCATCGTACAGGTCGTGCGCGGACGGGCCGGCATCGTCGCCGCCCTCTTCGACGGTGCCGTCGGCGATCAGCTCGTGGCCGCGCACCACGATGGTCTGGCGCATGGGGTAGGCGGTGTCGCGGCGGACGAAAATGGTCATGTGTGGCTCCTTGAGGTGATCGGCATCGCCGCTACTTTACACCGGCTCCGCCGGCGTGATCACCCGCACCGGCGTTTCGCGCCAGTCGGCAAATCCCATGCGCAGGTAGAGCTCGTGTGCGGCGCTGTTCGCGCGCATCACGTGCAGGCACGGGGTCTCGCCGCGTTGCAGCTGGCGCAGGATCAGTTTTTCCATCAGCCGCCGCGCCAAGCCGCGCCCCTGGGCATCCGGATGCACGCACACGCCGCTGATTTCGCGCAGGCCGGGGGCCGCGAGCCGCTCCCCTGCCATGGCGACCAGCCGGCCGCCGTCGTCGACATAGCCGAAGTAGTCGCCAAGCTCGATGGTGCGCGGACCGAAGGGGCCCGGTTTCATCAGCGTGGCCAGTTCCACGGCCTGCATCGCGTGTTCGCCGCGCAGCGGGACGGCATCGGGCGCCGCATCCCCGGCGGGAGCGTCGCCCGTCCAGACCATGCGGTACATGGTCGACTCGGCCTCGATGCGCCAGCCGTCCGGCGCCGGGCCGGTCCAGCCGTCGCAGTAGAAGTGTTCACCCGCTTCGCAGAAAGGCCGCAGGGACGCGAAATCCGGCGCGGCCGGATCGGGAAAGCCGACGATGGGCGAGAAGCCCGGCGCATAGCGGCGCGCGCGTTCGCTGCCGGTGGCGAAGCAGGCGTGCGGGCCGCTGAGGGCGTGCCAGAAGATGTTACCGAGGAGCTGGTCCATGAAACGGTACGGCGCAAATCACGCACTCTAGCATGGCGGCGCTACTCCACTTCGCGCACGACGCGAAAGCCCACCTTGTCGTTGGACAGGCGCGACGCAAAGCCATTGCGCACGGCGCAGCGCAGGTAGCGCGGGTGATACAGCCATGACCCCCCGCGCAGCACACGCCGGTCCTGGTCGCCGTCCGTCTCCCACGCGCCGCCGTCGATGGGCGCGCCCGCGTAACTGTCGTGCATGACGTCCTGCACCCATTCCCACACATTGCCGTGCATGTCGCACAGGCCCCAGGCGTTCGCCGGATAGCTGCCCGCGGCCGTGGTGCCGCGGCGCGGCACGCCGCGCTCGTTGCCGGCCCAGGCGAAGCGCGCGTCGTAGTTGGCCTGGTCGGGCCGGATGCTCTCGCCAGTACTGAACGGCGTGGCGCTGCCGGCGCGGCAGGCGTATTCCCACTCCGCCTCCGAGGGCAGGCGGTAGCGCTTGCCGGTGCGGATCGACAGCCAGCGCAGGTACAGCTGCGCGTCGTGCCAATTGACGCCGACCACCGGGTGCTCGTCGGTCTGCATGAAACCCGGCGCGGACCAGTTGACCTCGCCGCTGGGCTTCCAGCGCGTGGCCAGCACGAACTCGCGCCAGTCGGCGACGGACACCGGATGCCGCCCGATGGCGAAGTCGCGGCCGATGGCGACGAGATGGCGTGGCGCCTCGCGCTCCAGCCAGGCCTTGCGCGCACCGGCGTCGAGCGCGGCCTGCTGCTCGTCGGCGCCCGATCCCATCTGGAAGCGGCCCGCGGCCAGCTGGACCAGCTCCGGTCCCTCGCCGCTGCCGTCGAGGAAGCGGTCGCGCAAGCGTCCACGCGCGGCGTTCGGCGCCATCGCCGGCGGCGCGGCGGCGCCCGGCGCTTGCTGGGCCGCCGGCGGCACACTGCGGC